>JAHEFL010000066.1 GCA_024640205.1 Flavobacteriales bacterium
CGTGAAGACCGCCGAGGAACTGCTGGATCTGATGGATCAGTTCATGGGTGTGGAGGAATATGTGCTGATGAACACACTGCCCTACGATGGGATCCACCACATCGACATGCACATGAAATTGTTGGATGAGGAGACCCTGTTGGTGGGCGAGTTCCCCGTTGGTGTAAGCGATGGTCCTCAGTTGGAAGCGAACCTGTCGGAGATCGCGGCGGACCATGTTTCCGTCTTTGGTTCGCCCTACGAGCTGATACGTATACCCATGATCCCGAGCACGGGTGGCAGCTACCCGCCGAATGGTTATTACCGCACCTATGCGAATGCGATCTTCATCAACAAGACCATCCTGCTACCCACCTATCGGGAGGAATACGATACCACGGGCATCCGCATCTGGCAGGAGGCCATGCCGGGTTACAAGGTCGTGGGCATTGATTGCGATAACAGCGATGCGAACATCATCAGCGCCAGCGGTGCCATCCACTGCATCACGAAATGCATCGGGGTGGAGGATCCGCTGCTGATCCGGCACCAGCGATTGGATGACACCTACGAGACCGTGAACGACTACATGGTGGATGCGTACATCCGTCACCGGAGTGGTATTGCTTCTGCACAATTGTTCTGGACGGCTGATACGACACAGGGATATGCGTCCGTGGGTATGACCGACATGGGGGACAACAACTGGTCCGCTGCGATACCCGCTCACCCGGCCGGATCGGAGATCTTCTACTACATCGAAGGCACGGCCAATAGTGGCAAGGTGCAGGTACGTCCGCTCGTGGCACCCGATGGCTGGTGGCACTTCCGGGTGCTGGATATCAGCGCCGGGCTGCCGGATGCGGAAGGTCCTTCGATCGTGGAGGTCTATCCGAATCCCACCTCATCGCTTCTGGTGATCAGCGTGGACGGTGCGGGCGATGAGCGTGTGAGCATCACGCTCACCGATGCCTTGGGCCGACAGGTGATGAACATCCAACAGGGTCGCATGCACAAGGACGGTCGCGTCTTCGCGGATCTTAGCGGACTAAGCGATGGAGCATACCTGTTGGTGGTGCAGAACGAACAAGGCCGAAGCGTGCAGCGGGTGGTGAAACGCTGAGCGATCCGGATACTGAATGAAAAGGCCCCCGAATTCCGGGGGCCTTTTTATTTCCAATGAGCCGATGATCACTCTTTGATGAACCGGCCAAGCAGCCTCCCATCAAGGGTGTTGCGAAGCGAATACATTCCCGGCACCAGACCGCTGACCGATAGGACATGAGAACCGCTTGCAGCATCATTCACGCTCATGACGATCCTTCCCTGCGCATCGATCACATCCCACCGCGCGGTACCGTTCCATCCATCGATGGTGAGCAGCTCGCGCGTAGGAACAGGTCGCAGTGTGATGCCATTCTCTCGGGAACCTTCCGCCAGATGGGTGCTGATGTCGCCTTCCAAACACACAATGAATTCTCCTGCCTGTCCACCGCCTGCGTTCCACACGCGTAGGAAGTGGTCCGCCCCCTGTTCCAGGCCGCTTACAAGAATGGCTTCGGTCACATCGGTCCAGCACGCGATGTAGGGATCGTTCGCACAGGAGCTGTACAGCGCAGCGTGGATCACACCGGCCGTGGTAGCTTCCAGAAGTATCTCCACTTCGGATACGTTCTGTGTATTGAACTGGTACCAGACATCCACGATGGGAGCGAAGGGAATGCAGGGCGGGTTGGGCAGCGCGGGTGCGAAGGCGCAGGTGTTACTACCCGTTACGGTCTCACAACCGCCCGGCAAGGTCATTTGCAGCACGGTGGCTCCCGCACAGTCATCGTTCTCCGCCACCGGTGAGCAGGAAGGCGCACAGCTCATGGTCAGCGTGAAGAGCCCTTGGGCCTGGCCATAGCCATGCACAAGCACCAGGTATTCCTCCCCCAGGGTGCTGGGGAAGGAGAGCTGGGAGGAATTGTTCCCGCAACCCGGGGAATCATCGTTGCCCGCCACGCACTCGAGGGAGTCGCATGCGCCGGTGAACACGCTGATCTTCGAATCGTAGTTCGTTTGTCCGCACGTGCTCATCGTGATCACCTCACCGGTCCCTACACAGGAGTACCATAGGCCTTTGGTGGTGATGTTGGCTGAAGCGCAGGTTGGACCACTGGCGGGCAGTCCGGTGACCGTGTTGCCGGATAAGGCCACACCACATTCGATCGCTGCGGCATTGGCGCAGGTGGCATTGGGAGCAGTGAGGAAGGGTGGTGTGGAGAACTCGAAGGGCCCGAGCAAAGCGCCCGGTTCATTGTCGCAGATCTCCACCAGGTAGACTTCATAGTCCGTGTCCAGCGCCAGGCCACCGATCGTTACAGGCGGACCATCAGCGCCCACGACGCCTGCAATGGTCGTCCCTTCACCGGGTATGAATCCGGCAGGACCGAATTCCAGCTCGTAAATGGCACCATCATTCCAACTATCCCAGGTCACCGTTGCCACTGTATCCAGGGCGGTTACGGACACATCCTCCGGATCGGGACAGGTATTGCAGCTCAGATCCAAGGTGAAATTCCCTACGTTATTGTTGAATCCTTGTACGAGGACCTGGTAGGTCTCATCCGGATCGGCGAACCATGTGACCGTGGAACATAGGCCCTGTCCAGGTGTATCATCATTGCCCGCCACGCAGGAAATGACCCCGCAGGTGCCACTATACACATTGATCTTCGTGTCGTAGGAGAAGGCACTGCACGTACTGACGACCGCCTGCCCTCCAATGCCGGAAATGGTGTACCAGACCCCCGGGGCTGAAATGGACGTGCCGCAGT
This sequence comes from Flavobacteriales bacterium, assembly GCA_024640205.1. GTDB lineage: Bacteria > Bacteroidota > Bacteroidia > Flavobacteriales_F > PHOS-HE28 > PHOS-HE28. Next base: position 2,799 of record JAHEFL010000066.1, read on the forward strand.
CGAATGCCTCATCTGGGAATGCACCAAGAGTGGTCCCTTCAATGCTCTCCCCACACGCGATGGGGATGGCACCGGAGCAATCGTCATTCTCGATCACCTCACATTCGACCGAGAGTTCAAATGTGCCTACGGCACCATTGTATCCCTGCACCAGGATGTAGTAGGTGGTGCCGCCATTGCCTACGAAGCTCACGCTCGACCCGAGGTTGCAGCCCGGGCTGTCGTCATTACCACCCACGCAGCTGATCGTTCCGCAACTGCCGGAATACACATTGAGCTTGGTGTCGTAACTGTTCGAGGTGCAGGTGGAGACGGTGATCGCCGCATTCATACCCGGCAATTCGTACCACACACCCGGTGCTGAGATACCGGTGCCACATTCGAAGGCTTCGTCCGGTTCTGCTGTTGCCGTGGAGCCCGTGACCACTTCACCACAGGCGATGAGCATGGCGGTGTCACAATTGTCGTTCGCAGGAGGCTGGGCCACCACGCATGTCAGGGATAGAATGGCAAGGGCCAGGGTAGGAATTCGCATGGATGAGGGATGAGGGACGAATATAGGGGCCTCCGCCCGGTGCTCCCCTGTCCAACATCACGGCCTTCGGGACCAAATGCGGTTGCTTGGTTCGGCTCAGCGTTTCCGGTTCACACGCATCCGGTCCGGGTCCTCATGGAAATAATAGCGCAGGTCCAACGTGAGGTAACTGCCGTCCAGGGTGGTGCGGTTGGTATAGGGGAAGAAATTCGGGCCATAGTAGGTAAGGTCCGCAGTGGCCATATCGTTGAACGGCCGGTGGTAGGTGGCACCGAGGTAGATCGTGCCGGAAGTCTCTGTGCGGTATTCCACACCCATGTTACCCAGCACGCTGAACTGCGCCCATTGATTGCGGAACATATAGATACGGCCGCTCTCGATATCCTGCTGGGCATCGCTCGGGTACATATCCAGGGAAAAGCCGAGGGCGCTGTTCATCCAGGTCCGTTCACCCAAACGGATGTACACCAGACCGGTCACGGGAACCTCATAGCCCACGTACCGGACCTGGTCGCTTTCGCTGTATCCGCTCGTGTCGTTGGTCATGGAGAAGCGGTACCTCCGGGTGATCTGGCCAATGCCGGTCTCGAGCGAAATGGAATTGGTGAGACCCACACGCACGCTCATGCCGAAAGCGAAGCCACCGGTCAGTTCGATGGTGCTCAGCAGATCGGGTGCTTCCACCACGGTCAACGGGTCGAAGAATTCCAAGGGAATGACCGGCTTCACTTGCAGGCCAAAGGTGGTGACGCCTATCTGGGCGCTCAGGATTGCCGGAAAGATCAGCGATGCGAACAGACCTACAGCTCGCCTCCTTCCGAAGAGACCATCAACTGCTGACCGACCCTGAGGGTGGAGCGTCGCGATATGCCGTTCAGTTCGCACAGGGCGTTGATGCTGGTGCCGTATTGCTCGGCGATGGCGTAAAGATGCTCACCTTTCCGCACGGTGTGGAATCGGGTCCCCAGTGCGTAAGCAGCAAAGCTCCAACGCGTGCGCTTCAGAACAAGTGTGTCACAGGTCAGTTCACCCGAGGAAAGGTCGATGAAGCGGGAGGGATCGATGGGAATGCCTTTGAAACGAACTTCCATGTGCAGATGCGGGCCGGTGCTGCGACCCGTACTACCACCCAAGCCGATGCGATCCCCGGCATCCACCACATCGCCCACGACCACCTTGGTACGATGCAAATGGGCATAGAAGGTCTCGAGGCCGTTGTAATGGCGCACCACCACGATGCGCCCGTAGCTGCCGAAGTATCCGGCATAGCGCACCACACCGGGGAACATGCTCACCACGGGGTCCCAGGTGTTCAGGTTCAGGTCCACCCCGTTATGGGCCCGTCCATCCCGCCAGCCGAATCGGGATGTGAGCACGCCCGGTACCGGCATGTGGAACCCGCATTCCTGATAGGCATCGACAAGGCGCACCAACACCACGCTATCATTCGAGGATAGCTCCGGACCATAAGCGTTCGGGGTGGAAGTGATCCAATCACCGTATAGCTGGTCCCCTGGAATGGCAGTGTTCCCATACCAATCCACGAACAAGGCATCATCCACCGCTTTCTGGCTGGGCATCTCGCTCGCGTAGAGGTTCAGCTCATTGATGAGTGCATAAGGCACATGATCCATCTCGAACAAGGAATCGATCAACACGACGAGTTCCTCCTCATCCATGGTCCGGATCCGCTGGAACAGGCGGAGGTCCCGTATCAGGTCCTCCGGGGCGCTTTCGAGGGCGCAGAGGGAATCGAGCAGGGCGTCGATGCGTTCGTCGGTAAGGGCCTCATCGCCATCGAGGATCTTGTCATCGCCGTACATCACCAGCGCGCTCACCGTATCAGGTCCCAGGGACCTTTTGGAAGGCGGATCATGGACTTCACCAGCGCGCGCAAGCACGGGCCACATGGCACACATGCCTATCAGGATCAGGGCCTTATGAAGGGCGCCGTTCATGTTTCTTCCGGGCTGGTTCCTATGCGGGAAGATCTCCTTGCACGGACCTTCTACGCATCAACGGCCGCGAAGATACCTGCCGAGGATGATCGGTGACTTCGATGACCTGCCTCAACCGTTCCGCCACCAGCCCATCACAGCCAGGGCCAGCAGCAGCAGAAAAAGGCCGAGCAGTCCCCAACGCAGAGTGCGGTCCCCAACGAAAGGCGTTCGATGCCGACCCAGCACCGTGTAATTGATCCGGATCGCGGATTCCCGGTGCCGTTGTTTCACACCCACCAAGTGCGGCCCCGCATCTTCCAGATCAGCTTCGTAGGGAATACTCGCCGATCGCAGACCTTCGAGGAATTCATCCGCCAGCTCGCGGTCACCGAAACGGAACACCATCCAATGCGGCTCCGTTGGGTGGTCGTCGAAATTCGTAAGGTTCAGCAGGGCCATGTGCGTATCGGGTCACTCCTCCAACCAGGTCATCACCTGATCCAATGGTTTACGGAAGCCCTTGGGCCATTCGATCGCGGGATAACCGATGAAAAGTAGACCGAGGGCACGATCCTCCTCTTCCAAGCGCAGGAGTTCCTTCATGCGATCACCGAGCAAGGCACCACCCGTGGCCCAGAAAGCACCCAGGCCATAGGCAGCGCAGGTCAGCTGCATGTTCTGCACCGCGCAGGCCACCGCCATCAGTTCATCCAGTTCGGTGATCTTCCTCTTCGGATCCCGCTTCATGCCAATGCCAAGCACCACACTGCTCTGAAGAGGCCGCTGGGTCATGTTGTCAAATTTCCGCTGAAGGAATTTTTCCTCCGGCGTAGTGCGCCGATACTCCTCACCCAGGGAACGCGATAGGCGTTCGCGAGCGCTGCCGCTGAACACGGTGATGCGCCAAGGTTGTGTCATCCCATGTGAAGGCGCCCAGGTACCATTGCTGATGATGCGTTCCACGATCTCGCGATGTACCACACGATCGGTGTAGTCCTTGGGATACACGGTACGCCGATGGCGGACCAGCTCCGAGATCTCGCTGACACTGAATTTCATGGTGCAAATAGAAGCATCCTCACGTATTGATCGTCATCCAGGGTCCCTCAGGCAGCGTTCGGATGGCAAGTCCTGTCATACCTTCCGCACGGAAACCATAACGAACAAACCTGAAGGCATGGGATCACACAAACTCATTGTACCTGTTTCACTGCTGCTTGGCGGTGTATTGAGCGCCCAGTCACCTACGCTCACCGATATGAATAACGTCCCGGCCGCGGGTATGGATTACCCGGTAAACCTGGGAACGTTCGGCTATCCGGGTGGTGCGGGGGCCGACCAGACCTACGGATTCTGGATGCTTCAGAGCACGGGTAATCGTGACATCATGTACCTGGCTCCTTCGGTAACGCCCACCTCCAACATGGTTGCTGGCGTCACCCATCTCAGTACCGATGGCGGCACGGATACGCTTTTCTGGCGCGCGAATGCGAGCGGGCTTGATCTGCTGGCGGAAAAGAATGCCCTTCTTGGTCTTGTGGTCTATAGTGATCCGGGCATCGAGCGACAGTATCCGTGTACGTTCAACACCACTTGGAGTGATGCGGTCGCCGCATCCTACACCACCAGCGGCATTCCCGTGGTACGTTCCGGCTCGATCACAGGGGTGGCTGACGGCTATGGCCTATTGGAACTGCCGGCCGCCGGCGTGCCGAATGTTCTCCGGATCAAGGTGCGCAAAGTCATCAGCGACGTTTCCGCCATCGTCACGGTGGATCGTATTTCGGAGACGTACTACTTCTTCACCGAACTTGTTCCGCATCCATTGCTCAAGCTTCAGATCGACACGACCATCATCAACAATGGTGGACCTACTGTGACCAAGGAGTCGCAGTGGATGTTCGGTGAAGGCACGATCGGGTTCGATGACCTGAGCTTCGACGATATCCGCTTTACGGCCTATCCGAATCCGGCCACGGATCTGGTGCATCTTTCCGTGGATGATGCCAACGAGGTCCGTTTCGTGGAGGTGTTGGACGCCACCGGTCGCCTTGCTCTGAGACAGGATCTGATGCGTAATCAAAGTGATGCGATCATGGGCGCCTTCAGCGTGATCGGGTTGGCACCGGGTGTGTACCACGTCCGTTTAAGCGGAACCGCTGGTGTCCTTGGTACCCAGCGCCTGGTGGTGAATTGAACCGGAATTAGTTAAGAACAGAAGCCCCTTCCTT
>JAHEFL010000067.1 GCA_024640205.1 Flavobacteriales bacterium
AACACATCCTGTCATGACCTGTGTACCTGTGTTCTTGATGCGCAGCACGGGCGTTAGTGAATCACCGCAGGGGAATCGCAGTCCCCGGTACGCCACGATGGTGGCATCGTAGTCGCTCTGTGCCATCAACATGACCGGGGCAAAAAGGAGGGTAATAAGGAGCGCGTGCTTCATGAGCGGGGATATGTTGAGCGGCAAACCTAACCGGTCCGTGACAAGGTGACAATAGAACATTAGTTAGTGGGCGATCAGAACCGCACCACCGCTCCTGCGAGCACGTTCAGAGGCGCCTGCGGGTACAGCCCCACGAACTCCTGACGCTTACCGCTCTCCACGAAACTGTAGCTCCAGCCGTTGCTTTCGTACAGTTCATTGAACAGGTTGCGGACGGTCAGAATGAGGTCAATTCGGGGAGATGAGGACAATGAGGACGATGAGGACAATTTGGTCAATGAAACGTTGAGACGGAGGTCGTTGACGAGATAGGCTTCCAGCTTGCATGCATCACTTCCGCTATTGTCCAGGTATTGTTCTCCCACATACTTGGTGACCAGGGTGAGGTCGGCCTTTCCGCGCTCGGCCCGGTTCCAGAAGGTGAAGCCCAATTCGCTTCCAGCGATCCATTCCGGGCTGAAGGCGATCGGTGTGCCTGCATAGGTGACGGCGAGTTGTTCGCCTATATCCCAGTCATCCACGTATTCCGTGAAATTCAGGATGCGGTTGCGGCTCCATGTCGCATTGCCTTTCCATAGCAGACGCTTGGTGATCTGCGCTGCCCAGTTGAACTCGATACCGGCACGGTAGCTCTCCGCCACATTCATGCGCAGCGCGGCACCCACGTCATTCAATTCTCCGGTGAGCACGAGCTGATCCGTGTAGTCCATATAATAGCCGTTCACGCCCAGCGCCACACGTCCGGTCCGCCGTTCATACCCCGCTTCGTAATCCACCAATTGTTCACTGGACGGTCGGCTTTCGGGTGTGGTCTCCGTGAAATCATCCCGGTTCGGTTCACGATTCGCAACGCCCACGCTTGCATATGCCCGACCTCCTTCGTGCGCCCGATAGTCCACCCCCGCCTTGGGGTTGAAAAAGGTGAAGGCAGCGTTCTGCGTGATGTTATCAAGCTCATCGTCGAAGCCCAGGAAGTCGTATCCGACCTGGCGCACTTGTGCGTCTCCGAAGAGTTGGAGGCGATCACTCACCGAATAGCTCAACTTGGTGAAGGCGTTCGCATCGGTCTTGCGCGCATCGTTCCCATAGTATCGATCGCCCGGGTCCGTGTCACCCGCATAGCGTGCCCAGATCACTTCGCCGAAGTGGTCCCCTCGGTAGTCGCTATAGCTAGCACCCACGATCAGTCTGTGTGCTCCGAAACCATGCGTGATCGAAGCGTTCAAACCAAGCAGCGTATTGTCCAGCCAGCGCCGTTGCACCAGGTCTCCATTGGTGATGGTGTCCCCCCCGACCACCGGTTTACCGATACCATAATAAGCCAGGTCGGCATCCGCTTCGTAGCTCTCGAAGTATCCTGAACCATCCACCCGGAAGCCGGTGATGTTGAGCGTGGTGTTCGCGCCGAGCTGCTGGTCGAACAGCAACTGATAGTGTGATTGTCCATAATCATCCACCTCATTGGGATAGGTGTATGGATTGAAGGTCCGGTTGGTGTCGATCACGTCGCGCGGTACACCGGCCCACGCCTGGTAGGTCACCTCCTTGCCACCGAAAGTGATGAACCGGAGACTGCGTTTCTTCCCCACCCAGGCTCCTTGCAGGAAATAGCTTTTCAGATCCGCACTGGCGCGATCGATGTATCCGTCACTTGAAATAGTGCTCGATCGACCATCCAGGCTGAGGCCGCTTTTCGAGAGTCCCGTCCCGAAGCGCGCATTGTATCGCTGGGTATCGTATGATCCACCAAAGGCGCTCACCTCACCGAAGGCATCCTGTTGCAAGGTGGTCGTGCGCATGTTGATGCTGGCCCCGAAAGCGCCCGGGCCATTGGTACTCGTACCCACGCCTCGCTGAAGTTGAACATCCTCCGTGCTGCTGGCGAGGTCCGGCATGTTCACCCAGAACACGGCCTGGCTTTCCGCATCATTGATGGGCACGCCGTTCACCGTAACGTTGATCCGTGTGGGATCGGTGCCACGTACGCGAAGGCCTGTGTATCCGAATCCGGTTCCTGCGTCCGTGGTGGTGACCACGCTCGGCTGCAGATCCAGCAGGATGGGCAGGTCCACCCCGGTGTTGATGCGCTCCAACTCTTCACGCGTGATGGTGCTTTTTGCCACCGGTGCCCGTTCTCCCGCACGCACCGCCGTCACTTCCGCCTCGCGCATTAAGTAGGTTCTGGGGCGAAGTTGAATGGTAAAGGTGTTGGCCCCGGCCTTTAGGGCGAGCAGTGTATCCACCTGCTCATGACCGACATGGGAGATCCGCAACCGATGGCTCCCTGGCCGCAATCCTCCGATCCGATACGTACCCGTCAAGTCCGTTGTGGTTCCGAAAGCCTGGTCACCCAACAGGATGTTCACCCCGAAAAGGGCGTTACCGTCGCTACCCGTTACGGTGCCTTGCAACGTGGTTTGTGCCATGGCCGTGACGCCTGATAGAGCGATGGTAATGGACAGTAACTTCTTCATGTTCCTCCGTGTTCTTCGTCATCCCACGGAGGCGCCCGGTGTTCGGACCGATCTTCCTTGGCAGCATGACCTGCCCAGGTTCTGCGGGTATGTTCTCAGTCCGTTACACAAACGGACACCCCGGTGATGACGACACGAAGGTAGGGATGCGATCGGATGAGGAGATGATCAGAAGATCCGGTGATCGATAGTTGCGACAGCATGATGCAGTCGTTCCTGCCTGTTCCCGTGCACGATCACGTAAGGTCGCTTTGACGCCTCCAATTCCGTTTGGTAAACAGCGAACAGTCGCTCACGATCATCCGGGTTCTCCCTCAAGGGATCGGGAGCCCATGGGATGTCCGGCCGACAGAGCAAAGCGTGTTGGTAAGGCAATGCGCTGGTCATTTCCTCCAGCCTGGGATCCACACGACCGAATTTCTCCCTGGCCCAGATCCGGATCACGAGCAGGTCGGTGTCACAGATAAGAATCGAAGGCTTTTGTTCGGCGCTCCGTTCCTCCGCTTCACGTTGACCTTCGGCTATGCGCACCAGATCCTCTTCCACATAAGGCCGACCCAGTCCTTCGAGGTATTCCCGCGCGAACTCCGGTACCCATGGAACACCATAATGCGCGGCCAATGCCTTGGCCAACGTCGTTTTTCCACTGCTTTCCGGACCGGTGATAGCGATGCGCAGCATGTCCCTTGATTAACTTTCCATCACATGGCAGGCAGCAAATATGCTCGCCTTGGCTTCTACATGATACGACGGACACTAATTCGAAACGCCATGCAGCGAAACATTACCCTATCTCTGGTTCTCTATACGTCACTTTCCCTGACAGCACAGCTGGCTCCTCAGAGCAGCGCTCCGGTCGGCGAACACTTGCTGGAGGTGAACGCCCAATGGGCGGCTCAGGACCCAATAGCCCTGGCCAACAGCGAGGTGATCCATTTCAACAATGAGGCGGAACGGATACGGCATCATCTGGAGTTGGTACGTGAACGGCTTCTGGAGAGAACTCCCGAAGGTTTGAGCGCGGAGCAACTGCAAGCCCGTTTTGCATTGCTCGATGATCTGGGAGACTATGCCCAAGGTGAACAATTCCCTCGGAACCATGTTCTTCCCTACCGCAATCCGGTTTTCATCGACCCTTACGGAACCGCTTGCGCCGTGGGCCAATTGATGATCGAAAGTGGTAGTGCGGATCTGGCGCTAAGCATCCAGAACGAAATGAACCTGGCCTACGTGCTGGACATGGGCCGCAGCGACGTTCTGGAATGGGCCACGACCAACGGCTTCACCGCGAACGAGCTGGCCTGGATCCAACCGGGCTATCCACCCAGCGTTCCTTGGATGCCTCTCGGCGAAGGGACCAATGGACCGGTGAAGGTCTTGTTGACCCTCGGTAGTGGCGACCTGCTGGTGGCAGGCGATTTCACCGAAGCAGGTGGGGAGGCCATGAATATGGTCGCCCTCTGGAATGGAGCGGACTATGTTCCGCTCGGTACCGGTATCCAAGGCCAGGTGAATTGTGCCACGGAATTTGCCGGATCCATCTACATCGGAGGCAATTCGATCAATGGTATTTCCGACCTGGCGGTATGGAATGGAACAACTTGGAGCCACAGCGTGGTCTTCGACGGAAAGTTCCCGAACATCAACGCCCTGCATGTACATGATGGCACACTATACGCTGCCGGGCAGGTGATGGGCTTTGCCGGGGTGGACGACATCGTGAAACGCAAGGTGGGTGATTATTGGGAAGATGTAGGCAGCATCTTCAATGATGCTGTCCTGTCCCTCGGCACCCATAACGGGGATCTGGTCGCTGGCGGATCCTTTACCCAAATGGTCACGGTTACGGACCCCATCACAAATCACGTGGCACGCTTCGATGGAACGGATTGGCTGGAGCTGGGAGGCGGCCTGGACGCCACCGTGCGTTGCCTGCTCGAAGTGGATGGTGAACTGTACGCAGGTGGCGATCTTTTCGCGAACGTGATCCCTACGTTCGGTCTGGCAAAAATGGAAAGTGGTGCCATGGAATGGACAAACCTGCTTCCGGAGCATGCCACATACATGTCCAGCGGCCCGGGCCCTTCCTATATCGCGTCACTCGTGGAAAGGGACGGAATGTTCTATTTCGGGGGACAGTTCGGCTTGGAGTTCCTGATGGTCTATGGGAACCATATCGGTTCATTCAACGGCCAGCCCGATGGTGTTGCGCCCATGGCATTACTGAACAATGAAGTGCATACGGTGGCGATCGTGAACGACCGGCTCGTAATGGGCGGCGCGTTCGACCTGAGCTACCCGCACGTCGCAGTGGTGGATATTTCCACGGACATATCATCCCTACCGGACACTGACGGTAACCTCGTGACCTACCCGCAACCGGCGAACGATCGGTTGACCATCGAGACCCTGGGTATCGATCTTTCAAAGGCGGCCATCCGGGTGGTGGATGCGGAAGGCCGAGCCGTTCCCGTTCCGATCACCAGGCAGAGCGGAAAGGCGCTGCTCGATGTGCAGGGTCTCGCACCTGGCACGTACCTGGTAAGTATCGCGGTCGGGGACCAACTGCATTCCACGCGCTTCATCAAGGAGTAGGACACGAACGTAGGAGTGCGGCCGGGGTCATTCGCCTGATCCCGGCCGTGTCGTTCCTTCCCGTGAACCTTCAGGCTTTCACCAGAACATTGGGCTTCATCTCCCGGTTCCAACGCATAAGCGCCGCGACGGAAAGGACGACATAGATGGCGTAAAGTGCCACGTACCAGTACATCCCAAGCATCATGTAGAGGTAGATAGCGACCATATCCGCGAGGATCCAATACGCCCAATTCTCAAGGATCTTCCGGGCCAGCATCCAGGTCGCCAACAGGCTAAAGGCCGTTGCGAAGCCGTCCAGACCAACCATCCGTGCATCAGGCAGCGACTTCATCAACAGCGCGATGCAGATGGTCAATGCTGCACCACCCAACAGGATCCACCCATGGAAAGGAAGAGCACGACGCGTGATCGGCAGTTCTCCCGAACCATTGCGCCCCCAGGACCACCATCCGTACACACCCATGACCACATAGAATGCACTGAGCCCCACCTGCGCATACACGCGCTGCTCCAAGAACAGCACGATCCCCAGGGCCGATGCCACGATCCCGAAGATCCATCCCACCCGCTTCTCATACAGCATAAGAACGGTGTAGACCAGGTTGCCAAGCGCACCGATCGCTTCTAGTATGGACCAGGGATCCGCGTTCATAACAGGCGAGTTGAACGTTCAGGGATCAACATGCGCAGATGGGGATACCGATCCGCTTCACATGCCGCAATTACAAGGCGGGCTGAACCAGATCTTGGCCTTTGGCAACAACTCTTGGATCCGGTCCATTTCATCCTGCTCGAACTGGATCGCGCGCAGGTCCAGGAATCGCAGTTCCTTCATGTGCTCGATGTCCTCGGGGAAATCCGCCAGATCATTGCTCCACAGATCCAGCGAAACCAGTTCCACCAGATCGCCCATGCATTTCGGCAGACCGGTCAGCGCGTTCCTGCTCAGGTCAAGACGTTTCAGATGGACCCACTTACACACCACCTCCGGATAGTCCACGAATTTGTTCTTCGATGCCCTGAACTCCTGCACGTGTTGTAGCTCTGCCATCCAATCAGGCAATGCCTTCAACTTATTTCCTGAAAGGTCCAAGGCGTTCAGGTTGGGGAACATCCGGAGTTCCTCCGGCACCACCTTCAACTTGCTGCTGCTCAGGTCCAGCCGGTAAACGAGAGCGGGGTCCTTCATAGCCCTATCAAGACTTCGGAAGGTGCGGACGGAATCCAACGCTGCGCGGTCCAACAACTGGCCCTGGACCTGAACAAGGGACAACGCGAAAAGAACGAGCGTGATGGCTATCCTGAACTTCATACCTCGTGCTTCCCTGTTAACGCACGCAATGTGCTTTCCTTGTCCTTCATCAGTTGCCCCTTCAGATCCTCCAAGCGTTCGAAGCGAATGTCGCCGCGGATACGGTCCATGAAACGCACCATGATCGGCTCTCCGTACAGATCGCGGTCCAGATCGAAAATATTCACCTCCACGCTGCGCTCACCGCTGGCTCCCACCACCGAAGGACGTTGACCGATGTATAACATGCCCGGATACGTCCCATCCCGCAGCTCCACGGAAACGGCGAACACGCCATCCCCCGGCACGAGTTTGTGCGGGTCCACCACACCGATATTCGCCGTGGGGTACCCAAGGGTGCGTCCCAACTGGTCCCCTTTCACCACCACACCGCTCAGGGGGTATGCATAACCCAGGAGTTCATTCGCCGTGTGGATGTCGCCACCCAGCAGCGCGTGCCTGACCTTGGTGCTGCTCACGTTCACGTGATCCACTTGTTGCGCGGGTATCTCCTCCACCGTGAATCCATGTACATCCCCCATCCGATGCAGCAGGTGAAGGTCCCCCTCGCGATCCCGCCCGAAACGATGGTCATACCCGATGACGACAGCATGTGCCCCGATGGCGTCCACCAGCAATTGCTGGACATAGTCCGGGGCGTGCATGCGTGAAAAGTGGCGGGAGAACGGGATGATGAGCAGATGATCGATACCGGCCTGCTCCAGAAGCGTCGCCTTCTCCGCAGGGGTGCTCAAGAGTTTCAGATCGGTATCGCCCGGGAACAACACCATACGTGGGTGCGGGTGGAAGGTGAACAACACGCTCTCGCCCTGTTCCTTCCGCGCCAGATCGTTCACCCGTTCCAGGATCACGCGATGTCCCCGGTGCACCCCATCAAAGGTCCCGATGGTCACTACGGGACGGGTGACCCCGATAAAGGATGCGATAT
>JAHEFL010000507.1 GCA_024640205.1 Flavobacteriales bacterium
GCACAGGTCTCTTGCGCGATGTAAGTCGGAAGTAACTTCGGCACATGCTTGGCTGTGAAGCGACCATGAGAATACCAGGGGTCATCATGGCCTTTGTCATCGCGCTGCCGGTGCAAAGCCAGGATAAACAGTTGCTCAAAACCACCCGGGCTGCGATCACCTTCGTGAGTGACGCCCCGTTGGAGAGGATCACGGCAACGAATAAACGGGCTTCGGGTCTCATCGATCCTGTGGCCAGGTCCTTTGCAGTGCAGGTGCCCATCGTTGATTTTGAGGGCTTCAATTCACCGCTTCAGAAAGAACACTTCAATGAGAATTACTTGGCCAGTGCCAATTGGCCGAACGCCAGTTTCCAGGGCCGGATCATTGAGACGATGGATCTGTCCGCCCCGGGCACCCAAGAAGTCCGCGCAAAGGGTGTACTCCGCATCCATGGTGTGGATCGCGAGCGGATCGTTCCGTGCCGCGTGGTCGTGGCGGATGGTGGTGTTCGGGTGACCTGCACGTTCCCGGTGTCGCTCGAGGAGCATGGCATACGGGTCCCACGTGTGGTGCAGCAAAAGATCGCTTCTGTGGTACAGGTCACGGTGGATCTCTTGTTCACGGAAAGGATGGCACCTTGATGCGAGGAGCGTTCGCGATCATATGCTGGCTGGTCACGGGCATCTCAACGGCTCAATTCCCCTACACCCGCATCCTCGAAGTGCGTGTAGGGCAGGAGCGGCCCTCGATCGACCGCATTGTACAGGATCACCAAGGCATGATCTGGATCGGCAGCGAGAAAGGCATCATCCGTACGGATGGCGAGCGGGTGGAGGTGATATATCGCGTGGACGGTGCCATGGTAACGTCCATGGTGACCACGGGAGAGCAGGTCGCAGTGGCATTGTCGGATGGTCGGATCCTTAATTGTGCAAGCACGGGCTGCGATACGCTCCTGATCGACACCCTGCTTCAACGAACCCCCGTGCGCTCAATGGTGCATGTTCCGAACGGCGACATCTTGCTCGGTACCTATGGAGCCGGTGTATGGCTTCTGGGCCCTGAGGGGCGTCGAACGATCGGTGGAACAGCAGGTCTTCCGGATGATCACGTGAACGATATGTGCATGCTTGCCGATGGGCGTGTTGTGGCCGCGACGGACCAGGGCCTGGCGCTGCTCGAAGAAGGGCGCGTGGTGCAGGTATTCGGCGAAGCGGAAGGGGCTCCGGACAACCTGGTGCTTTCCGTGGCAGCGGCAGGCGACGCGATCTGGGCTGGAACGGACCGAAGCGGTCCGTATCGCTGGATCCCGGGAGAGCCAGCCTCACCATCCTGGTCACCGGTGCCGCAATGGAGCATGGGCCGTATCGTTTCCCTGGCCATCAGGGACGATTATCTGTGGCTCGGGACGGAACGGGATGGTATGGTCCTCTATGATCTGGGCGATTCGATCGGGGGCTACCACCAGCATGGGTCGGACGCACGTGTTGCGGGTGTCAAGGATGTCCTATTGGAAAAGGATGGTTCAGCGATCTGGTGCACGGGAAGTGAACGCCTTCATCGCGCCGACCCGGCCGTACTGGTCGTTCCCGATCATGAAGGATTGGACCTTCGGAATATTACGGCGCTGGCCTATGATGCACGGGACAGGATCTGGTTCGCAACCCCGGAAGGACTGTTCCATCACGCCGCTGCCTTCGCGGAGGGATTGACGGTGACTCGGGTACCTCTTCAGATCGATCCGAGGACCCCGATAGTTTCAATGGCAGCAAGTGCGGATGGTACTATGTGGGTCGGCACCTTCGGCCAGGGAGTGTTCGCTATCAGACCTTCAGGACAGATCAGCCATTTCACGGAGCGGAACGGCCTAATCAACGACAATGTACTCGTCGTCCGCTCTTTAGGGAACGCGGCATGGTTCGGCACCCTGGCCGGCGTCAGCGAGTTCCGGGATGGGGTGTTCCGCGATCACGTTCCGAAAGGAAGCAGCTTCATTTATGATCTGCTCCCCTTGTCCGAAAGTGGGATCTTGAGTGCGACCGATGGGTCCGTGTGTCTGCATCAACTCTGTCATTAATCCCATTGATCCGCTTCCGGACAACGGTCGGAGTATGGCCAACGGTAACACATCTGCGGGCATGCCAATTAAATTTGTCACGGGAGATAATATTGCAATCACCACATCCATCGCTCCACTGGCTCGAAAGACAC
>JAHEFL010000068.1 GCA_024640205.1 Flavobacteriales bacterium
TTATCTGCATCACAAGTACGCCCTCGTGGACCATGCAGCCCCAGGATCCGACCCCCAGGTCATTGTAGGGTCACACAACTGGAGCTACAATGCCGAGACCCAGAATGATGAGAACACCCTGATCATTCACAGTGCGGGCATCGTGGATCAATTCCATCAGGAGTGGAACGCACGCTGGACCACTGCGGTAGGTCTGGAGGAAAATACCAGCAGGACGGAACGCCTCATTCTCCATCCGAACCCGGCAAAGGACTGGATTGCGATCACGGGACTTTCGATGCGATCCGATAAGGTTGACATCAAGGTCTTGGATCTTTCAGGACGCGTTGTGATCGCGATGATCCGATCATCGGGTGACCTTGGGATACAACTGGATGACCTGGCCGCCGGCACCTACGTTGTGAACGCATCAGCGGGGAAGGATCGCTGGGAAGGCCGGTTCATCCGCCTACCCTGATCGATCTGGGAAGTAGAGGGGGGTCCTTTCGTTGTACATGCGCAGGAAGCGGAACAAGGCCTCGGTGCTGTTCCGTTGCTTCTTGGGCAGTGCCCGGAATTCCTCTTGAAGGACCTCATCATATCGAAGGGCCCGGTCCATACCGCTTGCCGTGAAGGGAAGGAACTCACCTGTGCGCATGTCCAACACTTGCTGCATGAGGATCGTTCGCGTTACTCCGCCATAGGGATACATGTACGGATCCCAATCCCTGTAACTCATTTCGTAGACCATATGGCCGAGACTGCCCATCATGCCAATGCGATAAAAACCATTCCCTGCCGCGATATATACCGCACCACCTTGGCAAAAGCCCCATAAGGCATCCTTCCTGATCTCCTTCCTATCCCCGTTCGCATCCACATGGTACATTTTGCTCACCACCCTTCGGATATCGGACACCTTCAACCCTTGGTCATCCCGCAGGTCCTCCCGTGCAACCGTCGGCGAGTTGCTCCGAAAGGCACTGAAATCCTTGTACACACCGTCGTGTAATTCAAACCCGCCAGCATAACGGACCCAGGTGCTATCCTCCTGTGCCTGGCAGATCACCATTGCGAGCAGTAAGGCTATGGACAACATGAACTTCTTCATGCTTTGCTGGCTGCTTCCCGGATCATGGTGATCACCTCATCCGGTGCCTGGGCATGCACCCAGTGACCTGCGTAAGGGATCGTTACCACCCGGCTGTCCGGGAACTGTTCCGCGATCGCCGGCAGGTCCTCACGAAGGATATAATCGCTCTGCCCACCACGAATGAACAGGGTCGGGATCTTCACCACCTCGGGACCGATCGCAGCAAGGATCCCATCCAATTCGCGTGCAAGAAGATCCACGTTCATCCGCCAAGCCAATCGACCTTGGTCAACCCAATAGAGGTTCTTCATCAGGAACTGGACAACACCCGGTTCTTTGATGAACGTGGCCATATGCTCCTCCACTTCTCGGCGTCCCTTGCCCGGGGACAAGTCAGCCGTGCGCAGTGCTTCGAGAATATGTGAATGGTTGTTCTCGTGCTCCTTGGGGCTGATATCCACCACGACCAGGGAACGGATCAGTTCCGGCCAATGCTGGGACACGACCATGGTCACCTTGCCTCCCATGGAATGCCCTACCAGCACCACATCGTGCAGGTCCAACCGGGTCAGGAGGTGATGCACATCCTTTGCCATGAGTTCGTAGGTAATGGCAGCTGAATGCGGCGACCGGCCGTGGTCCCGCAGATCCACGAGGATCACATCCAAGGCCACCGAACCGGGTCCGGAAGGCTCCGCCAGCTCCCGGCCGATACTGCCCCAATTGTCCAGGGTCCCGAACAAGCCATGCAGGATCACTACCGTGGGTGCACCACTCGGTCCTGTTCGCCGGTAATGCAGGTCCAGGATCATCGCAATTCACGGAGATAAAGCTGCACCGTGTTCTCCAGTCCGAATGTCAGCGAATCGCAGATAAGAGCATGGCCGATCGAAACCTCCAACAAACCGGGCACATGGTCATTGAAATAACGCAGGTTGGTCCGATCCAGATCATGGCCAGCGTTCAGGCCGAGCCCCAGTTCACCGGCACGGTCGGCCGCCATGATGAACGGCGCGATGGCCTTCTCCCGGCCCTTTGCATATCCGGAAGCATAAGGACCTGTATACAATTCAATACGGTCCGTTCCCGTTTCCGAGGCATGAGCTATTGCTTCAACGTCCGTACCCATGAACAAGGAGGTCCGGATCCCGCGTTCCTTGAACTTGGAGAGGACATCTTTAAGGAGCGAGCGTTGGGCTACCGGGTCCCATCCGGCGTTGCTCGTGAGTACGTCCGGGGGATCCGGGACGAGGGTCACTTGTGCCGGAGCGACCTCCAGTACCAGTTCCACGAACTCCTTGGAAGGGTAGCCTTCGATATTGAATTCCGTTGTGAGGACCGATGCAAGGCCCCGCACATCACTTTTCCTGATGTGCCGCTCATCCGGCCGGGGGTGGACGGTGATCCCTTGAGCGCCGAACCGTTCGATGTCAAGCGCCATTTCCAGCACATTGGGTACCGCACCACCGCGCGCATTGCGCAACGTGGCGAGCTTGTTGATATTCACACTGAGACGCGTCACCTGGGATGCTCTACCTTGGGCCTCTTGCCTCCGGGAGCACAAAAGTAGGAGCACCCGACACCTTGATCAGCAGCGTAATGCACGCCATCGACCTCATCACCCCGAACGTACCACCCTTGCGTCCCCAGGACAACATAGGCAGGGCCCTGGATTGGATGGAGGAATTCAAGGTGGGCCATCTGCCGGTCGTGGAAGGACGCACCCTTGTCGGAGTGGTCAAGGACCAGGACCTGGTGGACCGGAACGATCCACTGGCCACCGTGAGCAGTATCATGGCGCAGGTGGAGCTGCCATTCGTGCGCGAAGGTGCCCATATCTATGAGGTGATCAAGCTGATCAGCGAGCGCGATCTTACTGTCGTACCCGTATTGGATTCAATGGGGGTGTTCATGGGGACCATCACCGAGCACCAAGCATTGAAGAAATTCGCGGAGGTCGGCAACATCCATGAACCCGGTAGCATTGTTGTCCTGGAGTTGAACGTGGTGGATTACAGTCTTCATGAGATCGCCCGCATCGTGGAAGGCAATGATGGGAAGGTGTTGAGCGTCCATGGTCACACACTTCCGGACAGCTCGCGAATGGAGGTCACATTGAAGATCAATCTGGAGGACGTGAGCGGGATCCTCCAGGCTTTCGAGCGTCACGACTACTTCGTAAAGACCACGTACCAAGCTTCCCGTTACAAGGAGGATATGCGGGAACGCTTCGAGGGCCTGATGCGCTATCTCGAACCGTGAGCGAAGGCCATCTTTGCGCTGGCATGCCGCGATCCCTTGCCCTATCATTGGTCCTGCTGGCAATAGGTTTTCCGGAGGCCCGGTCACAAGCTGCACCCCAGGACACCCTGCCGATCCGCGTCCTCGGTATCGTGGTCCAAGGGAACCGGGTCACTCAGGAGCGCATCATTCTGAGGGAACTGGTGTTCGTGGAAGGCGATACGATGCCCACTGAGGACTTCTACGAACGACTGGAGCGCGGAAGGCAGAACCTGGTGAACACCGGTCTTTTCAACACCGTGGTGGCGTTGCCGCTATTCCTGGATGCGCGATCGGTGATCGTGGAAGTGACGGTGAACGAGCGCTGGTATTTGTGGCCTTCCGTCAAATTCCGATTGGCCGACCCCAATTTCAATACCTGGTGGTTGACCAAGGACCTGAGCCGGGTCAATTATGGATTGTACCTGACGAAGTACAACTTCCGCGGAATGAACGAGACGATCTCAGCAATGGTCCAATTCGGCTACACCAAACAGTTCGCGCTCCGATACAAGGCCCCGTTCATCGACAGGGAGCAGCGATGGGGACTGAGCATCGGGGGGGCCTATCTGGAGCAGGAGGAAGTGACCGCGGCGACGGTTGAGAACGTTCGTGTGCTATTGAAGAACCCGGATGGTCCGAACCGCACCCAACGGACCGCGGACATGGAACTCACATTGAGACGGAACCATGATGTGAGGCACAGTTGGAGATTAAGATGGATGAACGCCTCCGTCACGGATACGATCACGGACGTGGCCATCGACTACTTCGATGGGCCTGCTCTGAGCACACAATACTTCACGCTCGGATATGGCCTGGTCTGGGATCGCCGGGACATGAGAGCCTTTCCCCGATCGGGTCATTTCGCTGAATTCCGCATCGATCGTTATGGCTTGGGCTTACTCGAGGAGGCCTCTCCGGATATCACAACGCTATACGGGACCGGCAAGCGCTGGTGGCGCATGGCGGATCGCTTTACGCTCGCGGTTAGCGTCCGGGGAAAAGCCACACTAGGGGAACCACCTTACTTCGTGCAGGAAGGTTTGGGATATGATCACTTTGTGCGGGGGTACGAGTACTACGTCGTGGACGGCGAGCATTTCATATTGGGAAAGTGCAATTTCATCTTTCAACTGGTGGAACCCGTGGTGCGAAGGGTGGAGTCCGTTCCTCTGGAAGCGTTCCGCACGCTCTATTTTGCGTTGTATATGGATCTGTTCGCGGATGCTGGAAGGGTTTGGGACCAGCGCTACGCTGAAGTGAATTTTCTGGAGGACCGATGGCTTAGTGGCTACGGCATAGGCATCGACCTGGTGAGCAGCTACGATCAAGTGGTGCGCGGTGAATACACGTTGAACGCCTTGGGAGAACATGGTTTCTTCCTACATTTCACACAACCCTTTTGATCGCATGCGAGTTGGAGTGCACGGTCGTGAAATGACCCCGGACAATGCGCCGCTGGTGGCGGAGATCATCGGTCGCCTGCATGCGCATGGCATGGATCCCATGCTCACACCCGGATTGGCGGAATGGCTGGTGGGGTCCGGACATCCCATCGATCGGCCGGTCCTTTCGATCGGAGATGCTTTGCTGAGCGAGATCGACCTGTGCATCGGGCTGGGGGGTGATGGCACCCTGTTGGATACGGTGGCATTGGTCGGCCGCAGTGGTACGCCGGTCCTTGGGATCAACCTGGGAAGACTGGGGTTCCTAAGCAGCGTGAGGATCGAGGAGGTTGACATCGCATTGAGGAATCTACGCGACGGGAGGTACGCGCTGCAGGATAGGGCACTGGTGGAGGTGCTCGGCCATGACGAGTTGCTCGGTAAGCACAACTTTGCCTTGAACGAGGTCAGCGTTCACAAGCGGGACAGCTCGAGCATGATCGCTGTGCATGTTCACTTGGGGAATGATTTCCTCAATACGTACTGGGCGGATGGCCTGATCATTGCCACACCGACCGGATCCACCGCGTACAATCTGAGCTGCGGCGGGCCTTTGCTCTATCCAACGAGCGATGTCCTGGTCATCAATCCGATTTCACCGCACAATCTGAACGTAAGGCCGTTCGTGGTGCCTGACCACTATACGATACGGCTCGAATTGGAGGCCCGGGGTGACCGCTGCCTGCTGAACCTGGATTCACGTGGCACCACTATCGAAGGGAACAGTTTGGTGACCGTGCGCAGGGCGCCCTTTTCGATCAAATTGGTGCAATTGGAGGGCCAGGATTTCCTGGACACCCTGCGGACCAAGTTGAACTGGGGCCTTGATCTGCGATCCACGCATGGCGGTCCAAAGGCCTGAGAGGGATTAACTTCGCCCCCCGGGCCGTTCAGGGGCATACCATACCCCTTCCCGTTGCGTTTTTCAGCCGATGTTCCGAAATCTCGTTCTGCTCGTATTGATGGTGCTTGCGCCCCAAGTGCAGGCACAGGTGAACGAGATAGGCATCACCGGTGGGACATTGTTCTACATCGGTGACATCAACCCGACGCGATGGTACCCGAAGAACACCAAGCTCGGTGGTGGTCTTGTCTTCAGGCATAATATGACGGACCGGCTCGCTATGCGACTGCAAGGGATCTATGGTACGCTCGAGGCCTACGACAGCAATTCGGACGACCCGGTGCAGCAATTCCGTAACCTGCACTTCCGGGCCCGCTTGTTCGAGGCCTCCGCCTTGTTCGAGGTGAACTTCTTCAAGTACAGGTCCAAGGGCAAGGAGAGCCACAATTGGACGCCCTTCCTTTTCGCCGGGTTGGCATATTTCAGGGCCAATCCGCAGGCGGAGTTCAATGATACGTGGTACGAGCTACCGCCCTTGGGAACCGAAGGACAAGGAACGGAGGCCCGGCCGGATAGTGAGCCATATAAAGTGGACCAGGTGGCATTGCCTTTCGGTGCAGGCCTGAAATTCAATCTGGGGAGGGTGGACCTGCAGGTGGAGATGGGGCTACGCAGGACCTGGACGGACCACATCGATGATGTGAGCGGGACATACGTGGATAACGCCCTGTTGGAAGAGCAGAACGGACCCTTGGCGGCTGCGTTGGCGGACCGCAGCGGTGCTGATGCGATACCGGACTTCTCGAACACCGGGAGGGCCCGAGGCGATAGCAACACGAATGATTGGTACCAGTACACCGGCGTCAGTCTGACATACATCATTAGCCGCTTCTCGGATTGCGATGCGCAATACGATTGGATGCGACGGAAACGCTGACCCGCCACTTTTGGCCATTTTTGCCGCCTTGGACGAACGGACCACATCGGAGGAATTGCTTGCGCGCATCGACCGGAAGCGTGTACCCCGTCACGTGGCGATCATCATGGATGGTAATGGGCGCTGGGCCGAACAGCATGGCGAGCACCGCATGATGGGACATGCCAATGGGGTGACCTCGGTACGTGAAGCCCTGACCGCTGCCACCGAGCTTGGCGTGCGGTACCTGACACTCTATGCGTTCAGCACCGAGAACTGGAACAGACCCAAGGAGGAGGTCGATGCGCTCATGGACCTGCTCGTTCGAACGATGGTGAAGGAATTGGAGGAATTGCGAACGAACGGCGTCCGATTGAACGCGATCGGTGACCTGGATAGCCTTCCGGAAAGCTGTCGTGGAACGCTCCAGCAAGGAATGGACAGCACGGCGGGGAACGACCGGATCACCCTTACCCTGGCCTTGAGCTATAGTTCGCGTTGGGAGATCCTTCGGATGGTGAGCGACCTGGTCGGGAAAGTGGCTCAAGGCTCCATCAATGCATCCGAGATAAACGAACGAACAGTTGGTGAGCACCTATGCACAGCCGGGATGCCGGACCCGGAGCTATTGATCCGAACGAGCGGGGAACAGCGGGTAAGCAATTTCCTGCTCTGGCAGATAGCCTACGCAGAGCTATGGTTCACTCCTGTCCTCTGGCCCGATTTCCGGAAGGAACACTTCTTCAGGGCCGTTCTAGATTATCAGAACAGGGAGCGACGCTTCGGCCTCGTCAGTGAACAGGTCGCACCGAAATAGAATGCGTTTTACCCTCCTCTTCTTTTTGTTGATCTGGTCGGTCCTGACCACCATGGCCCAGAC
>JAHEFL010000508.1 GCA_024640205.1 Flavobacteriales bacterium
TCTATCGTTTATGGTTGGAACCCAGGAGATTGTGGAAAAGATACCTGGTGACAAATTCGATCTTTCTGGGTATTTTCCTACGCGAAGCGTTGTACCGAGCGGTCGGCAGGGCGGAATGATCGAGCATGCGTTTTCCGCCGAATCATCGCGGGGATCCACGCCATCAGGCCGGGCAACCAACTATGATCAGAGCCCATGAGATTGAATCCCCGGGAACAATTCGACGAATCCATGTATTTTTTCGACGAATTTGACTTTCTCACGACGAATGCGATACTTTTGACCTGTCCGCTCCGGATGGGACCGATGGTCCGCCGCTCCTCCAAATGGAAAAGATACCTACCTCCAAGTCCGTAGTGCCCCTATCCGTGGCTGGTGGACCCAGCACTGAGTTGGGTTCCGACCTGGCCTCGTTGCTGCGTAGCGGGATGCTATCTTTCCAGAACGTTGGATCGGGCTTGCAGAAAGCACTCACATTCGAGCCGCTCACTTCGGTCAAGGATCTTGTGATCGTTGGCGAAGGTCCTGCTGTGCAAGAGATCGTCCAGTATTGTGAGGACCAGACCGTGCGTGGATATCGGTTCCGTGGATTGTTCAATGATACTCAGGTCGAAGGGGAGCTGGAAGCGCAGCGGAAAGGCAGGGTTGAAGCTGTGAAAAGCTTCGCTTTGCAGAACAAGATCGACATCGTCTATTGCGCCCTGCCCGGGACCCGTCGTGAGGAGATCACTGCATTGATGGAATTCTGTGAGCGGAACACCATCCGGTTCCGTGTGATCCCCAGCTTGGAGAGTTTCATCCCTGTGGTCAAGACCTTCGACTTGACGTTCCATGGGAAGGTGCCCGTGAGCAAGCTGCGACGTGAACCATTGGATCGAGCGCGCTATCGCGTGTTCAAGCGGACCTTCGACATCCTTTTTTCGCTCGGGGTCATCATGTTCGTTTTCACCTGGTTGTTCCCCATACTGGCCATCCTGGTCAAGCTTTCAAGCCGCGGTCCGGTTTTCTTCAAGCAGATGCGACTGGGTAGGGACAATAATGAGTTCGTGTGCTGGAAATTCCGAAGCATGAGGATGAATACGGAAGCGGATGTTAAGCAGGCCACGAAGGACGACCCACGTGTCACTGGTATTGGGCGATTCCTCAGGCGGAGCAATCTGGATGAGCTACCACAGTTCCTCAACGTGCTTTTCGGGCACATGAGCATCGTAGGTCCACGCCCACATCCTTTACTTCTCAACGACCAGTACAGAGATGTGATCGACAAGTACATGGTGAGGCATTTCGTTCGCCCCGGTATCACGGGTTGGGCTCAGGTCAACGGTTTCCGCGGTGAAACACGGACCCCGGAACTCATGGAGCGGAGGGTGGAGTTGGATATATGGTACCTTGAGAACTGGTCCTTCCTTCTCGACCTGCGCATCGTGCTTCGTACGGTGACCAATATGTTCGGCAAGGACCCGAACGCCTATTGAGCGTCGGTTGGCCGGCATTCTTTTGCCTGAGTACTTGTCCAACCGGAACCCAGCTGTATATTTGCGCTCCCTTTTCGGGGATCAAGGAGAATAGGAATGGCCAATCACAAGTCAGCTTTGAAGCGGATCCGTCAGACGGAGACCCGCAATGCCCGTAACCGCTATCAGCACAAGACCACGCGTAACGCGGTCCGTGACCTGCGTGAACTCACGGACAAGGCGGAGGCCGAGAAGAGGTTCACGGAGGTAAGTTCCATGGTGGACAAACTGGCCAAGACCAACATCATCCACGCGAACAAGGCCGCCAACTTGAAGTCGTCCATCAAGCGGCACATCAACAAGTTGAAGTAATACCTCATCGATCTATCTTGTACAGGTCCTCCAATCGAGGACCTGTTCTTTTTTGGGGCTATGAGCATCGGTGAGAACAATGATCCTGGGAAAGTGAGCATCCGCCATTGGGCTCCGGATGATCAACCCCGTGAAAAGCTCCTTTCCCTGGGTCCCATATCCTTGTCGGATGCAGAACTGCTGGCCATACTGATCCGCTCTGGTAGCGCCAGGGAGAACGCAGTTGATCTGGCGAAGCGTATCATGCGTGAGAATGGGAACGATCTGCAGCGGCTGGGTCGGTTGGGTGTGAACGACCTTACGAGGTACAATGGCATGGGAACGGCCAAAGCGATCAGCATTGTTGCCGCTCTGGAACT
>JAHEFL010000069.1 GCA_024640205.1 Flavobacteriales bacterium
CCGGTACTCCCCATGATATAGAGTTCTTCATTGTCATTGGTCACCATGCTGTGTGGCGCTTCATTCCCCGCACCTCCGACATAGGTGCTCCACACCAGGGAGCTTCCATCGGTGGACCATTTGCTTACGCCCACATCCACGGTGCCACCATTGAATGAGGGGTCGAAAGATCCTATGCTGGTCGGATAGCCGGCAGCAAATACCACCCCTGCGCCATAAAGGTGTCCGGCATCATCATAGGTCGCCGTAAAACCGAAATTGTCCGCTGTGCTCCCGCTATAGCTGGCGAATGTGAGTACAGGGTCGATCACCAGGGGAAGAGCAGGATCATGACCATAAGGCAGATCGAAGGTTAGCACCTTGTTGGTGCAACGGTATAAGCACGCTGCTGGATAACGATCCACTGAGCTCGATACGTTGTACGCAATAGGCTCCTCCTCCACGACCATACCTGTAGATAACCGCACGTGCAATTCACCATCCTTGATCTCCATGCGCTCGTGTCCATCGTATCGGAACCTCACGAGGGAGGGATCTGCTCCAGGCGCAACAAGCACGTCGTATTTCATACCATGCCTTCCATCCAGACGTATGTCGATGCCCGGCCAGACATCCTTTAGAAGTACCACCCCGAACACCCGGCATTGCGCACCCCACTTCGTCGGGTCACTTCCGATATAGAAGTTCTCATAGTGGGATAGGGGAACGGAAGGTTCATGGGAACTTGCTCCGCCGCCATCAAAATGGACCCTCCAGGCATGTCCTTTGGGATCCGGTGCGCTTGCGGAGGGGGGTAAAGCATGCCTGTCCAACGCCAGCCCGCTCACTTGTACGTATGTGAACGCTTCTTTTTCAACGAAAAGAGCGCCACCTGGAACGAGCGCACGGTATAGCACCTGGGGGGGCCACTGGCCTTTGTTCTCGGTGAATGGATGGAGCGCACCCTGCCCATGGGACAGGCCGAATAGGCCAACGGCAAGGATCGCGGTCAGGAAGCGCACGGATACAAGTTGCTGGGGATCCAGCCAAATTACAACCAGTAGACAGTCAACGGGGCCCTGAAGTTGCTTCGCGGGGCCGGCATTCCGACCCCGACGGGGCGTTGAATCATACCTTTGCCCTCCCATCGGGCGGATGACCCCCGAGAGGCTGGCAGCCATGAGCGACGCGATCAAGCACGAATGTGGAATAGCGCTGATCCGACTGCGCAAGCCTTTACAGCACTTCCAGGACCGTTACGGCACCTCCCTTTATGGGCTTAACAAGCTGTACCTGCTCATGGAGAAACAGCACAACCGCGGTCAGGATGGTGCGGGCGTGGCCTCCATTAAGCTGGATCCAGAAGCGGGCCGCAATTACATCGATCGGGAGCGTAGTACGGACAAGCAGGCTATCCAGAAGGTGTTCGGACGGATCCATAGCGGATATCAGGATGCGTTGGAACAGGATCCAGCGATCGCCGAGGACCCGGAGCGATTGAAGCAACAGATGCCCTTCCTGGGTGAGTTGTTGTTGGGCCACCTCCGCTACGCCACATTCGGGCATGACAGCCTGGAGAATTGCCACCCACGGCGCCGTTTGAACAATTGGATGACCCGCAATCTGGTGGTGGCCGGGAATTTCAATATGACCAACGTGGATGAGCTGTTCGATCTGCTCGTATCCATCGGCCAGTACCCGAAGGAGCGCAGCGATACCATGACGGTGCTGGAGAAGATCGGTCACTTCCTGGACGTGGAGAATGACCGGCTCTCTCAGATCCATCGTCAGCTCGGATATGGTGAGCAGCAGATCACCAAAGTGATCGGGGAAAAACTGGATGTGAAACAGATCCTGGTGAACAGTGCGGCGGATTTCGACGGCGGATACACCCTGGCCGGCTTGATCGGTCACGGCGATTCCTTCGTACTCCGGGATCCGGCAGGCATTCGTCCGGCGTACTGGTATGCGGATGATGAGGTGGTGGTGGTGGCCAGTGAGCGACCAGCCATTCAGACAGCCTTCCATGTGAGGACCGAGGACGTGCTCGAACTATCACCGGGTCATGCGCTGATCATCCGGAAGGATGGCAGCTACAAGGAGGAAAAGATCCGGGAACCGATCGAGAAACGTTCGTGCAGTTTTGAACGCATCTATTTCAGTAGGGGGAGCGACCAGGACGTCTATCGCGAACGGATCGCCTTGGGCCGTTCCGTTTGTCCCGCGATCCTGAAGGCGGTGGACCACGACTTGGAGAACACCGTGTTCTCCTTCATACCGAATACGGCGGAAGTGGCCTGCTATGGGATGTTGAAGGAAATGGAGGACGAGTTGGACCGCGTGAAGGAGCGACGCATCCTGGAATTGGGACCCAAGCCGGATCCAGCGAAGCTGAGGGAGATCCTTGCCATACGGCCCCGATTGGAGAAAGTAGCCATCAAGGATGCCAAACTGCGCACCTTCATTACCAGTGACACGGACCGCGATGATCTGGTGGCTCACGTGTATGACATCACTTACGGAACGGTCCGACCTGGAGTGGACAACCTGGTGGTGATCGACGACAGCATTGTTCGCGGCACCACATTGAGGCAGAGCATCCTGCGTATGCTGGACCGCTTGGAGCCAAAGAGCATCGTGGTCGTGAGCAGTGCACCGCAGATCCGTTACCCGGATTGCTATGGGATCGACATGGCCAAGATGGGTGATCTTGCTGCCTTCCGTGCAGCGATCGCACTACTGAAGGAGACCAAGCAGGAGAATGTGATCGATGATGTGTACGACCGCGCCTTGGAAATGGTGGGCCGTCCTCTTGTCGAACAGGAGAATGTGGTCCGTGATATTTATTCCCCTTTCTCAGCAGAGCAACTAAGCCTGAAGATGGCCGAACTGCTCACCCCGCCGGATATCAAGGCGGAGGTGAAGTTGTTGTTCCAGAGCATTGAAGGACTTCATGCAGCCTGCCCCGGCCATACCGGTGATTGGTACTTCACAGGGAATTATCCCACGCCCGGAGGCAACCGCGTGGTGAACCGGGCCTTCATCAACTATATGGAGGGGCGCAACGTGCGGGCCTATTAGGGGCGATCCACCACCCTTCCCTTCGTCCTCATTTTTCCAAGGGACTTGGCCGGTCCGGTAAGCTTGGCATCACCGTGCACCACGATCCGGGATCCGGCATCGATCTTCAATTTTGACTTGTTCCCGAGCGACAAGCTGCTGCCCGGAAGAAGGTGTAGCTCTGAGCCATTGATCACCTGCAAACTGCCGCCGGAAGCAACACGAAGCGATGCACCCGCCAAAACGCTCATCCGTGTGGGTTCATTAAAGTAAAATATCCCGTTCACCGTATCAGGATCAACGATCCTGGTAGGTGTTCGACCTCGATCCAGGGTTAGGCATTGGCCGGGATCGATGAACAGGGCATGACCTTGATATCCTTTTATCGCATGTACCACGATACTGTCAGCGCACCAGCGAGCGTGTTGCCGGATGCGGGTGTCATCATTTCGAACGTACACCAGGATATCACCATTGTTGCGCTGTTCGACCAGTTCCAAGCTCATCCCGTTGAGATGGACCACTCGGTTATCAGGTTTCTTACGCTGGTTCATTTCCCGCGCGCCGCGGACCAGGGTCATCTGGCTGGATAGCGAGGGGTTGCTGTCCATACCGAGCCGTCGGTTCCCTTGCGGGGTGAAGATCTGGCGGGCATGGCCGAACGTGTAAGCTTCATCATACAGCACACCTTTGCGTTCCTCCAACCGTAGCATCACCTGCTCACGCTGGTCGATCCTCCCGTCATTGTTCAGGTCATAGGCCAAGAATTCCAGATCATGGCTTCCGGTGAGCGGGTTCGCCAATGCCTCGTTGCGGACCATGGGGCGAAAGGTCCCTTGGGAGATACAGTGGAAGGTCTGCTCTTCATCGCGCAGGCCATAGTCGAAATGCCCACTTGCCACGAGCGGACGAAGGTGATCCGCATGTCCGCCAAATATGTTCGGTCCTTCCTGTTCTTCCCGGTCCACCTGAAGGTAGGCGTGGATACCAGGTATGGCAGCCTTCACGCACGGGTTGCCCTCCTCGTAATGGAAGCGATCCGATGGCACCCCATTGCGGGAAAAAGTCTGGTGATTTTCGAACCATACCCATTGTGGGTACTCGTCGCTGCGGAGGAAGGGAATGCGGATCCGAAGGGCATCCCCAGTGGTCATGAAGTCGCGCAGAATAAAAAGACCGGTATCACCAGCCATCGGGTCCAGGTCGGTGCTCACTTCCACGCCCTTGATGTTCCTGCCGCGGATCCGATGTTCTGAATTCTCCGGCCTCCAGCCAAGACGGTCGCGGTCCCAGGCGTTGCAGGTCAGCAGGCTGCTATTGGCACCTCCCATCATGCCCCAGCCTCCCTGCATAGAAACGAAGTAGCGGGTGAACATGGCTGCGTTACCCCCGCCTGCATGAAAATTGTTCCCCCCGAAGAACATGTGATTGAACTCGTGCTGAAGGATCTCGAAGGGCAGCGCGTTCATCCCGCCGAACCGGCTTTGTGAGTCGCTTTCATAACCGTACAGTTTGCCTGGGCTGCCACTGTCCACGCTCCCTTGTCCGTGGGTGAGGCTGCTGTTGCGCAGGATCACCATCACATGATCGTAGCTATGCGGATCATCGGATCCTTTTTCCTTTTCCACGCCGGGCTTGCCGCCTCGCTTCCACTGGTCGAAGTCAGCGACCCCGGAACCATGGCGCGTTCGCAAGGTGCCAATCTTGTTCGCCTCCTTCACCACCAGGGCATTGATCCCGTGTGCATTACCGAGGTTGGGGTATTCACTCTCGCGGAGGGTCAGGATATGGTCCACGTAATCCCCAACCATGGTGAACCGACCCAGGGACGCATCGTGATAGTATCGTGAGATCTGCGCTTTCGGTACCAACAGGATACGCGGGTCGAAGAGGTCATCCTTCCAGACGGGCAGACTTCCTTTGGGCCAATGGCGGGCGCCTTCCGGTTGCGGGTCCTTCGCCGGGTTCACATCGTATTCGATCTCGGCGAACAGCACCAGGATCCGAATGGAACCGTGAGGTGATAGATACCAGCCGTTCTCGCTTTTCTGGATCGTGCGTTGCTGCCCGATCAAGGGGAACGACAGTAGAATGAAGGCCGACAGGAGGAATAGGGAGCGCATCTACCCGAAGGTAGGGTACCGCTCTGTCACTCCGGGCTTGACCCGGAGTCTCGTACAGGCTTCGGCGCCTTGTAAAGCGGTACCGTGCTGCATGGCTCGCCGAACATCAGGCTCTTCACCACAGGCAGCAATTTCATACTGAGTTCAACGTACGCGTTCAACGGCACCGGCAATTTGCTACATCCCTTCACGACAACGCGGGCATCGCGGTAGGGTGCGAGGTCCAGCCTCTCAACGAAGCGGGTGAAGATGGCGCGCTCCATATGATCCCCATCACCCTGTGTCACGAATGCGGCATGCGGTTGCAGATGCGTGGCAATGAGCATGAACGCCCAGGTCGGCACAATGGCATCCGCCGAACAATTCACTGAAACGAAATTGCCCTTGTACAGTGACCAATCATGGGTCTTCACGAATGCCCGCAACTCATCCTCCTTCAAGGCGACCTCCTCCCATAGCAGCGGCTTCAGGTCGAAGACAACGCGTTCACCCTGGGGGTACATCTCTTCGAGGTCGAGAGTGATGATCCCGCTCGAAGCGACCTTGTTGATGATGGGCTCCTCTGCCATTTCTTCTCTGCGCCTTTGCGACGCTGCGGTCTTCTACTACATGAACCCCAGCTCCAATTGCGCTGCCTCGCTCATCATGGTCCTGTCCCAGGGTGGCTCGAAAGTGATGGTGACCTTGGCTCCTGATACACCCTGTGATCCCGCCACTTTCTGCTCCACTTCATTGGGCAGGCTCTCGGCCACGGGGCAGGAAGGGCTGGTCAGCGTCATGGTGATGTCCACATGCGCATCGTCACTCACCTTCACCTCATAGATCAAGCCCAACTCGTAGATGTCCACGGGGATCTCCGGGTCATAAACGGATTTCAGCACGTCGATGACGCGGTCCTCCAGGTGTTTCTTCTCCTCGGGTGTCATGGGTAGGAAGGAATGCAGGTCCTAGGTCTATGGTCCGAGGTCTTTGGCCATGCGTGACGAGATCCACAGGGCCAAAGACCTCGGACCTCGGACCATAGGCCCGATCCGTGCTCGTTCGAAGTGCAGACGTTCACGTTCATTCCTTGTTGGCATCTGCTGAGAACGCCACCGCATACCGCTTCATCTGGTCCAACATCGCCACCAAACCGTTGCTCCGGTTCGGGGAGAGATGCTCGCGCAGGCCGATGCGATCGATGAAGGTGAGCGGTGTGTTCAGGATCTCCTCCGGGGTTCGGTCGTTCAAGACACGCACCAACAAGGCGACGATCCCTTTCGTGATCATGGCATCGCTGTCGGCGGTGAAATGGACAAGGCCGTCCTCTTGTTCCGCGGTCAGCCATACCCTGCTTTGGCAGCCCTTCACGATGTTCTCCTCGGTCTTCTTCTCCGGTGCGATCAGGGGCAGGTCCTTCCCCAGCTCGATCAGGTGCTCATAGCGGTCCTGCCAGTCGCCGAACATACTGAACTCGTCAACGACCTCCTGTTGGGCTTGGGCCAATGTCATCGCGGTGGTCATCGCAGCATCTTCACGGCCTTCCTTGTGGCGGCCATCATCATTTCCACTTCCTCCATCGTGTTGAAACAGGCAAAACTCGCCCGGGTCGTACCGCTCACGCCGAAGCGTTCCATCAAGGGCTGCGTGCAGTGGTGTCCCGTGCGCACGGCGATGCCCTGTTGGTCCAGCAGGGTGCCGAGATCGTAGTGATGGACACCGTCTATCACGAAGCTGATCACGCCCACTTTCTCCTTTGCCGTACCGATGATGCGGAGGCCATCGATGGTGAGCAGCCCTTTGGTGGCATGCTCCAGCAACAGGTGCTCATGCGCGGCCATGGCGGCTTTGTCGTAGTCCCTCATCCAGCGGAAGGCCTCGCCCAGTCCGATGATGCCCGCGATGTGCGGCGTACCCGCTTCGAACTTGAAAGGCAGCTTGGCATAGGTGGTCTTCTCGAAGGTGACCGTATCGATCATCTCACCGCCACCCTGCCAGGGGGGCATTTGCTCAAGCAGCTCCTCGCGGCCGTAGAGCACACCGATGCCAGTGGGGCCATAAGCCTTGTGTCCGCTGAAGGCATAAAGGTCGCAGCCGAGGTCCTGTACGTCCACGTGCAGGTGCGCGATCGCTTGTGCACCATCCACCACGGTGATGATGCCGCGCTTCTTTGCCTCCGCGATCAGTTCCTTCACCGGATTGATCGTGCCCAGTGTGTTGCTGACGTGGCTGATCGCAAGGATCCGTGTCTTATCCCCGAAG
>JAHEFL010000509.1 GCA_024640205.1 Flavobacteriales bacterium
ACATCGCTGTTCCAATTCATGGAAATTGCACTGGGTCAAATGGCCAAGAGCAACGGAGCGTCACCGGAGGAATTCGTTTCCGAGATCCTGATGGGATCCCGAACGGAACCATTGCCAACTACGGTTTGGAAACGGCCATAAGAATTTCCGTATCGACTCTTTTCAGATCCTCCGATGGACTTGCAGCGCCGGAAAGGCGATCCATACGGATCGGTCGATCATACTGCGTTGGTCAATCCTTGACCAATTCGTAAAGCCCTTTCAGGTCCGGAGCAAGGATGATCTCGATCCGGCGGTTCTTCGCCTTGTCGGACGCATCCACGGGAATGTATTCGCCCCGACCGGCAGCAGTGATCCGCACCGGATCGATCCGACTGTTTTCCTGAAGGATCCGCACCACGCTCGTGGAGCGCATGACGCTCAGATCCCAATTGTCCTTATACATCGAGCCCGGTTGAATCCTGTCGGTATCCGTATGGCCCTCGACCAGTATGTTCAGATCCTTTTCATTCTCAATGGCCTTGGCCAATTTGGTTATCGCATCCTTTCCCTGGGGGTCGACCGTGGCACTTCCGCTTGAGAAAAGCAGTTTGTTCTCCATGCTAACGTAGATCCGCCCCCCACGTTGTTCCACGGTGAGGCCTTTCCCCTCGAACCCGAGAAGCGCCTGACTTACCCGGTCTTTTAGTGAACGCATGGCCGCCTCCTTCGCGGCAAGTTCCGCCTGCAATTCGGCAAGCTTGGCCTCCCTGTCCTCCAACAAGGCCTCTTTCTCGGCCATTCGTTCCGCCAATGCGTTCAACGAATCCTCCTTGTTCATCAAGTCCAACCGAACGGTTTCCAGATCGGTTAGCAGCTTCCTGTTCTCGCTGCGATCTCCTGATAGCAACCTGCTGTATTTCTCAAGCAATTCGTTGTTCAATGCATTGATCTTGTCGTATTGTCCGGTCATCTGGCGCAGCGATGTGCCCAGCACTGTGGTATCATGCTGTAGCCGCACCAAACGCTTCCCTTCCTCTTCCATGCGCTGTTGCATTTCATCGTAGGAAGTGCGTGCCTCCAAGGCCCTGGAGTTCGCTGCATCCACTTCGGCCTGCATCGCTTTTACCCTGGCATTCGCCTCTTCGTACTTGCGCGCAGGTACGCATGCTATGAATAGGCTGGCGCCGAACAAGAGGAACATGGTGCGGTTCAGGAGAAGTGACATGATCGGGTTCTTCAGGGATCGTGTGTCCAAAGGTTGCGTCATGCACATCGCATGCCTCGGTTCAGCAACATTATTTTTGAACAAGTCGTTCCAAGGAATAGAAGGAAGGATGGGATACTACGGCTTACCTAATAATTGGGTGGTTCAACCTGCCATCGACCTGGAGCTGAAACAGTACACGCTCCTAGCTTATCTCCAGCGCATTCGCAAGCGTTTCGCGGAGAACAAACTCTATCCCTATTTGGAGGACGTTCGATCGCATCTGGACGATCTCATCCTGCTCCGGGGGAAAAAGGACATGTTGAGCCGTGGTCTCGCGCGCGAATTGAGAGGTTTCGATCCTGCTACAGGCCGTGCCATCCATGAGCGTCCAATGGAAGATGTTCTCCTCGGTGTGGTCGATGCGGTGATCGACCTTGCCGTTCCGGATCTTGAAAGGGTCCTGAACGAAGGTGTCGACCTGAGATCGGATATTGCGGGTTTCATTCGTTTCGAACCCGTTGGTGTGCAGCCCATACTTGCCAACGAAGGTTGGCTGTTCTTAAGAACGGGAAGGGAAGCCCGGGTTTATGGTTATGCACTGAACGTTCTACGGGAAGCGGAGGAGCAAAACCAGTACCGTAGTATCGTGACCCGTTACGTAACAACCTATCCACTATCTCTGACCAACACCTTCGAGCATATCCGAAGCGATCTGATCGGAAGATTCCGGGAGCTACCCACCCCTGCGGTATTCCTATTTGAGACCGACCTGGGGATACCGCACATTGAGACCTTCATGCCTCTTGCCAAACAGCGGATCTATGAATACCTAGTTGGTAGGGCGTAGGGTCGGATCGAACCACACCTTGCGCAGGTCCCGGTACTCCATTCCATTGATGGGCATATCCATGACCCATGGCTGCAGCAATAGGATGGAGTGTTCGTGATATAGAGGCGCCACGACGGCATCCTCCATCAGCTTTTGTT
>JAHEFL010000070.1 GCA_024640205.1 Flavobacteriales bacterium
GTCACCGACGCCTTGGGATGCACTACGAGCGCGACCTGGCAGGTGACATCTCCTCCGGCTATCGTCATCGACGCTACCGCCAGCACGTACTGGAACGGCTACAACATCAGTGAGTGGTCCGGTACGGACGGAAGTATCGGGATCACTGTGAACGGCGGTGTCATCCCTTATGTGTACCAATGGTCGAACAATGCAACGACCTCGGCCATCACGGGCCTCGGGGAGGGGTCATACACCGTATTGGTCACAGATGCCAACGGATGCAGCGCCACGCTCACGGTGGAACTCGAAGCGCCGAGTGACCTGGTGATGCCTACGGGATATAGCCCCAATGGCGATGGAGCCAACGACCTGTTCATCGTACAAGGGCTCGATGCCTATCCGGCGAACACGCTCGTGATATTCAATCGCTGGGGAAACGTGGTCTATGACCGTTTGAATTACCGCAATGATTGGGGCGGGGAGAATTCCCAGGGCCAGCCCCTGCCTAACGGTACCTACTTCGCCATCCTGCAGGTGGAGAACGGGGCCCGCACGTTGCAGGGCTATGTGGACCTGCGCCGATGATGGATCACCCAGGGATACGACCAATGAACATGAGCGGCCATAGAACCATGAACTCGAAACGCGGACTACTTGTACCTGTGCTTTCCGTGGTGATGGCCCTGACCTCCCATGCGCAACAGGAAGTGATGGTGAGCCAGTACATGTTCAATGGGCTCTTCCTGAATCCGGCCTACGCTGGAAGCCATTCATACGTGAGCTCCAGCCTGTTGCATCGCTCACAATGGATGCAGGTCGAAGGAGCTCCCCGCACCGCCATGATTGCAGTGGATGGCCCCGTGATGAACAACCGCATGGGTCTTGGATTCACTATGGTGCACGACCAGATCGGCGTCAGTCGTGACCTGGACATGGCCGCACACTACTCCTACAAGATCCGTGTAAGCGATCATAGCCAGCTCGCCTTCGGTCTACGCGCCGGTGTCTCGATGTACAGCGCTTCGCTCAGCGAGTTGCTTTACTGGGATGCCAATGACCAGGTGTTCCAGAACGACATCAGCAACGCCACCGTCGGCAAGTTCGGTTTCGGCCTCTACTGGTATGATGCGACCACCTATGTCGGCCTCTCCGTGCCCACTTTGTACGCCGCGGATGGCTCCATCACCACCGACGTGAACGCCGCTTACGACGACTATTTCACACAACACTACTACCTCCACGCGGGCAAGATCATCCCTGCCGGCGATCAGTTCGATGTCAAGCCCAGCGTACTGGTGAAATACCTGCCGGAGGTCCCGCCCCAGGTGGACGTCAATTGCCATGTCCTCTATCGCGAACGCATCTGGCTGGGTGTGGGATACCGCACCGGAGATGCGATCGTAGGCATGATGGAATACCAGGTGACGCCCCAGATGCGGATCGGCTACGCCTACGATATGACCACTTCACGTTTGCGCAACTATACCACCGGCAGCCATGAGGTCATGTTAGGGTTGGACTTCGGTCGCGATCTGATCCGTATCAAAACACCGCGCTACTTCTAAGACAATGATGGCCTCCGATCAGGTCCTGATGTTCATCATATGAAAAAGCTCATTCCACTCCTGCTCCTGTCTCCGGCATTGATCTCCTGCGCTCAGCAACAGCTGGCCAAGGCGGACAAGGCCTATGATAGGATGGCCTATGCACGAGCCGCATGTGCCTATGAAAAGGTGCTGGAGCGAACGGATGATCGCGGGGCCGCTCTTCGAGCGGCGGATTCGTATGTCAAGCTGAACCGACCTGCGGAAGCGGTGGGTCATTTCGCTTATGTGGAACACCTTGAACGGCTGGATGCACCGCAGAATATAGCCTATGGACAAGCCCTGCTGCGCTTGGATAGGAACAACGATGCCCTCCGACATTTCGTCGCGGCCTTGGAACTGGAGCCAACGAGCGTCATTGCCCGCGAGTTGGCATTGGCCACTGGCGATCCCGATCCATTCTATGCGGACACCGGTCGGTACATGGTGGAGCCGGTCCGCTTGAACGGTGTGATCAATGCTTTTTCGGCGGTGCCGTTCCAGGAAGGGATAATCTTCGTTGGCGAGAGGGAACTACCCAAGGCCGATCGGAACCCTTGGAACGACCTGCCCTATCTCGACATCCTGACAGCCACCCCGATGGCGAACGAAGAATGGAGCCTGCCCTCAGCACTTCCAGGTAGCGTGAACGGCCGCTTCCACGAAGGCCCTCTGGTATTCGATCACGAACGCAAGGTGATGTATTTCACCCGCAGTGATTACTACAAGTTCCGATTGAACAAGGACGAGAACAGTACCAGCCACCTTGTTCTGTTCCGGGCGGAGGAACTCGAGGATGGCACTTGGGGCAATATCCACTTGTTCATGTACAACGGCGATTCCTTCTCCAGCGGGCATCCCGCACTCAGTGCGGATGGGAACACCTTGTATTACATCAGTGATATGCCGGGCGGAGAAGGTGGTACTGACATCTATCGATGCACACGCACGGCCGATGGCTGGACCCTGCCCCATAACCTTGGTTTCCCGATCAATACACCGGGTAACGAGATGTTCCCGACGATGCATGGCGACACACTCTACTTCGCATCCGACGGCCACCGGGGCATGGGTGGGCTGGACATATTCCGCAGCGTTCCACAAGGAGATGAGTGGGGCCTACCCAAGAACCTGAACTACCCCATCAACACACCGCATGATGACTTCTCATTCGTTCTGATGGCCAATGGCGAAGAAGGCTTCCTGAGCAGCAACCGCAATGGCATGGACCAAATCCTTCGTTTCCGGGTACAGGACCCCACGATCCAACTCACCGGGACCTTTGCCGAATTCGGGACGGATGAACTCCTCGAGGACGTGGAGGTGCGATTACTCGACCTGACAGCGGGAAAGGATATTTCCTCCATGACAGGCCCGGACGGCGCATTCACTTTCCCCCTCGAATCCGGTTCGGATTATCAGATCACGGGCTCCAAGGAAGGTATGCTCACTGAAACACGTGCGATCAGCACCAAGGGGCATCAAGCGGGTCGGAACTACGAGGAGGATTTCCTGTTGCATAGGATCGACCCGGATAGGTCCATCGTGGTGGACAACATTTACTATGACTATGATCAATGGGACATCCGTGATGATGCTGTGCCTGCATTGAATGCACTGGCAGCACTCTTCAAAGCGAATCCTGAAGTACGGTTCGAACTCAGCTCACACACTGATAGCAGAGCAAGCCGGAACTACAATCTTGTGCTCAGCGAAGCGCGTGCGAGATCGGCCGTTGACCATTTGATCCGCCAGGGAGTGGACCCCGATCATGTCACGGCCAAGGGTTACGGTGAATCCAAGCTGGTGAACCATTGCGGCGATGGAGTGGAATGCACGGAAGAGGAACACCAGGCCAACAGACGGACGGAGTTCCGCATCATAGGGATCGGGAACATGGTCTACGAGGATCGATAGTCGCGGCCCGATGGACGCAGAGGGCGTCATTTTTTTCCCTTCGCGGTGGCGGATCGCTTGACGATCTCGCTGAATGCAAGCTCCTCGATATGGCTATCCACCCATGCCAACACATCGAAATACTTGAGCACCATGCTCTCGTTCGCATCCTGGAAGAGATCCGTGAGCAGCGCGCGTAGATCCTGGAAGGTCTTACGTTTCATTTCGGGATCCGTGATCCGTGCGAGCTTCTTGACAGTATCGATCAGGGTCACCTCCACCTGGTAGGCACGCTGTCGCTTGTTCAGGAAGCGCTGGGTGGAACGTACGATGTACTCGAGCAGATCGAAGTTCCCCAATTCATAATGCACCACCAGATTGAATAGGCGTGCATAGGTGAAAATATCCTGTCTCAATGTGGGTTCATTGTCATTCAGGACCTTATTCAACCAGAAGAGCGCCTTGTTCATTTCCCCACCACCGAAATGGGCACAGGCAAGGGCGAAATAAAACTCCAATTCATGCTCCTTGTGCAACCTGGGACCCATGCGTTCCATCCCCTGGAGTATGTCATCCGCCAACTTGATGGCCTGGACATGTTCTCCGCTGCGATCCAACAAGCGCAACTCGCCCAAATAGCTCGCCACGAACACCTGGGCCTCGATATTCAATCCTTCAAAACCCTTCGACCCCGGCAGTTTCCTCAGTAACGCGATGTTGTCCCTTGCGCTCTTCAGGTCGCGCAGCTCGATCTGTCCGTTGATGATGTAGTGCATCGTACGGATATAGCGCTTCGGCAGATCCGCCCTGATCAGAGGATTCTCATCCAGGATCTCTTTTACGCGCAGGAATTTTTCCAGACTGGTTCTCCAATCCCGTTTGGCCCAGTGACAGAAGCCTTGCGTGTAGTAACAGATCGTGGCGGCCCGGAACGACAGTGCCGTGTTCTTGCCCTTGATCAACGGATGATCACTGATCTCCTGTACCATGGCATGCTCTTCCTCGGTCCGCACATAACCACCACTCCTGAACACATAGTTGATCTTCGAATACAGAATGTGGTAGGAAGCCAGGTTCCTCAGCTTCTCGATAACGCTGCGTTCCTCCTCTATCAACGCGTCCAGGTCCTTCGTGAACTCACCCGACTCATAGGCTTCCTCAAGAAGCATTTTTTCCCAGCTCAACAATTCGAACAGGTAATAGAAACGCTCATTTTCCCTCGCCGTTCGTTTCGCCCTGTGTAGCAGCTTGTTGCACTCCACGTACAAAGCTTTCTGATAGAGTATCTCAATGTTCTTGATCTCCTGCTTGAGGATACCGCTCACCGAACTCTCCGCATGATAGGCCCGGAGCGCTTTCAGGATCAGCTTGTACAGATGGTTCTTTTCCGATGGAAGATGCCTGATGAAGGTCTCCTTCGCGAACTGCTTCTTGATGGCATCCTCCTCATAGACCTTCTGCTTATCGATGGCATCGAAGATCCTCAGGTAATTCTTATCCCCCGATTGCAGGGATGAATGCAATTTGAAGAATCGTTTTTCCGACTTGGTCAGTGATTTGATCAGATCGAACAGTTCGGTGCTTGGCTTCATCTTCCCTTCCCAGTTGAAATTTTAGGATCCCAACCGGCAATACCAAATATAGGGATCCCGTATCTGGAAAATTGGCCCTCCACCTGGGGAACGGGTCCTACTTTTGAGGATGCACCTTCCCCTTCCTTTGACTGTTGGACCATGCACGGTACTTATCCTCCTGTTGACATCTGCCCCTGCGGAAAGTGCTCATGCCCAAACCTCACATAGCTGCCAGAGCAGTAAGCAGGGGGCGGTGCATCACCTCTTGAAAGCCGGTGGTGGTGACGCGCTTTGGCCCATGGACATTCTGCATCAACGGATCGACCTGGATCTCACGCTGACCTCGGGTATCGCGGCCTCCTGTCTAGTGATCGCCACGCCACGGGAAGATGGGCTGGACCAGCTACAGTTGGATCTGATCGGACTTACGGTGGATTCCGTCACCTCTCCTTCAAGTGCGTTGACCTTCACTCATATGGATGGTGTTCTGAACATTGCTCTGGCCACTACGGTGGGACCATTGGATACGGTTGATGTGACGGTACACTATCACGGAACGCCTGCCACGGACCCCAGTGGTTTCGGCGGATTCTACATAACACCTTCCTATATCTATAACCTGGGTGTTGCTTTCACCAGCATTCCTCATTCGTATGGCCGGGCATGGTTCCCATGTGTGGACAACTTCACGGAACGCAACAGCTATGAGTTCATCGTGAAGAGCCACGCTGGGCGCAGGGCGTGGTGCAACGGTGAATTCGTCAGTGAGACCCAACTTGGCGGGGATACGTTATTGCGGCACTGGGTCCTGGAGGAAACGATCCCTGCTTACCTGGCTTCAGTGGCTGCCTCCGATTATACAGTGGTCCGCGATACGCTTGTGAGCATTTCCGCGAATTCGATCCCCGTTGAATTGGTCGCCCGTGCACCGGATACCACGGCGATGAAGAATTCCTTCATCAACTTGGGACAGGCTTTCGACACGTTCGAGTCCTGGTTCGGTCCTTACCGCTGGAACAAGGTGGGCTATGTGTTGACCCCGAATGGTGCGATGGAGCATAGCACGAGCATTCACTACCCTCGATCCATTGCCAACGGCAGCCTCCTATATGAGGATATCATGGCCCATGAACTCGCTCACCAATGGTGGGGAGATCTCGTCACCTGTGACAAGGCGGAGGAGATGTACATCAACGAAGGATTCGCGGAGTACCTCAGCTACCTTTTCTTGGAGGCCGTATATGGTACCGATCATTATCGCAATGTCGTACGGTCGAACCACCGCCAGATGGTCCATAGGGCCCACCTCGTCGATATGGGATGGTGGAGCCTTGCGGACATGCCTCAGGAATGGACCTACGGGGAACATTCCTACAACAAGGGGGCGGACGTAATACATACCCTTCGCGGATACTTGGGTGATGAACAATTCAGGTTCGGGCTTACGGACTTTTTGGATACCCATGCCTTCGAACCGGTGAACAGTATGATGATGCGCGATCATCTCACGCAGACGACCGGAACGGATATGACCGATTTCTTCGCGGATTGGATCTTTCAACCGGGCTGGGCAGCGTTCGAGATCGATTCATTCTCCGTGGCACCACCCTCCGGAGATACCTATCCGACCACGGTCCATGTGGAACAAAAGCTCCGTGGCGCTGACCATATGTACAATAATGTCCCGGTCACCGTGACCTGTATGGATGGGTCCGGAGCAACGTGGACAACATCAACTTCATTGCTCGTCGGTGGCACCATTGACACCTTCACGATCACTCCACCTTTCATACCCGTGGATATCCTATTGAACCTGGATGAACGGATCAGCTTGGCCGTGACGCGCGACCGGGATACGTTGGACCAGACCGGGATCAGGAATTATGCCACCTCCGACCTTCGATTGACGATCGATGAGATCCCCACACCTTTCGAGATCCATTTGGAGGAATAT
Organism: Flavobacteriales bacterium; assembly: GCA_024640205.1. GTDB lineage: Bacteria > Bacteroidota > Bacteroidia > Flavobacteriales_F > PHOS-HE28 > PHOS-HE28. The sequence continues at coordinate 6,990 of JAHEFL010000070.1, forward strand.
TGGGTCCCCGCTGACCCCGGGACGGAGGAGGACTTCGCCTTCGTCGTTTCACCCGACCGCTGGTGGCGTATCGTTGGAAATATCCCGGAGGATGCCGTCATACAAGGACGGATCACCTATGACGGGAGACCGACCACTTCAGGTTCCCTCGATATTGGTCTGATGCAGAACTTCGGAGGCGTTGCGTTCAATGAGGATAGTCTCGTCCTGTTATACCGTCCCGATCAGCACTATCCTTGGAGCATTCATCCGGACCATACAGTGAACCCGCTGAACAGCACGACCGACAAATATGGTCGTGTTGATTGGACCGGTGTGCAAAGCGGGGAATATGTGCTTGGTTGGAGAAAAAGTGCAGTGGGTCTGCTGGACATGAGACCCTTCGCAACCCAGTGGTCCATCCACCCGAA
>JAHEFL010000510.1 GCA_024640205.1 Flavobacteriales bacterium
GAAGGTACCGGGAAAAATCCACCCTTTGCAGAGGCCGACGGAGTACCTGGAGCTAGCGTATATGGCTCAACGCCTGTCCGCGATTCGAACGGAAAGAATGGAACCACGGATCCACACGGATATACACGGATGAGGAGATGCGTCGGATCATTGAACGATCCATTGCGCAGCATGAGGATACCGACCGTGCATCGTGTTCTCTGCGTCCATCACCGGAGGAGCAACCGACATTCCTGCCAAGGTCGACCGGTTCCTGCCACGATCACTGATCTGTGGCAGATCCGCTCTCTGCGCGCGGTCCCAATGCCGAAGCGGCCACCAGGAAGAAGAGGACGACCGGGTACTGCAAGCTGTGCAGCAGATGGATGGAGACGCTGGACAAGGCGGGGACCGACCCAGCAAGAAAATGGGCCACCAACGCAAGGATCGACACGACCAGAAATCCGATGATGATCGCCGTCCGGTACCGGTGATCACCCCAGAGCAGGCGGGCAAGCAGCACGGAAAGCAAGGCCATCATCGCGATGTAAAGGACCGATAGGACCCACTTCAATCCAAGCAGTTCGGATAGTCCGGCCCCCTGCACCCACCCTTGGAACAGGGAGTGGGCATAGGAGATGGATCGATCGAAGCGTACGAAGTCGATCTGGTAGTTGAGGTTGAGGAATAGGAATTCGCGCAGCGCACCCAGGGCGACCGAGGCAGCCAGCACCAACAGGATCGCCGCATTCCGCCGGGTCATGCGGCGGGCCGTGGCGAAGGCTTGGAAAGACGGGTCACCCACAGGTACCATAGCAGGAAGACCCAGCCGTAGACCACGACCTGGAAGGTGTAATCGTGGTTGAAGTTGAGCAGCTCGTAGTCGTAGCTGGTGATGATGCAGAGCACGGCGATCCGCAGGATGTTGATGGCGTGGATGCTCAGCAGGCCGAGCGGCGCGAACCACAGGAGGTGCTTCCGGGACCCGGGGAAAGCGAACAGGAAGAGGAGGAACACGGCAAAGACGCTGGCACCGTTGCAGGCATTCCCGATCCAGAGCAGGATACCGCCCTGCACCCCGAGGGTCCGTTCGGGTTGGGCTGGTTCCGGGATGAGCTCATAGCCCATGAATTCCAGGAAGGCGCCGCTGCTGGTGACGAGGTTATCGATGAGCGCGCGGTCCAGGCGACCATCGGGCACCAGCACCAGGCTGTACAGCAAATGCCAACACAGATACAGGAGGGCTGCCGTGGAGAGGAATCGGAGAACGGGGTCGCGCTTCGCCACCTCCCAGGTGGGAAGGGCAGGCATCAGTCGTTCGACTTACGGTCCTTACGGAGTTCCAAGGCCTTCTTCACACCAAAGAGGACCCCGGCCACCATCAACGCACCCAGGCCACCGTCCACCGGGATGCAGGGGGGCGGCCAGCAGGGCGGGTTCCCGCCGATGGGCGGCTGGGCCAGAGCGGCCACCATCGGGGCCGCGAAAAGCACCAGGGTGAGGAACGTGCGGAAAACTTTGGTCATCGGGTCTTGAACGCCAAGGCGCCAAATGTAGAAAAATCATTGCGCTATTCTTTCGTCTAAATTGAACAACCACTGTTGATAAGGGCTTGACGCACATGGGCCACGGCAGGCCTGCTATATTTGCGACCTTCCGCGTAACCGGCACTGGCTTACCCCTGATCCCGGCGGACCGCGACAGCCCCATGGCCACCCCGAAACCCCAGCAGCGCGGGAACATCATCGACCCCAAGGACCTGCGGACCTTGATGCGCATTGCATCGAGGAATTGGTACATCGTGGTGGTGGCCCTGGCGATGTCAGCTGTGCTGGCTTTCCTGTATGTGTACAAGCTCTCGGACATCTACGGAGCTTCCACCCAGATCCTCCTGAAGGACAAGGACAGCTACGATTACCAGTCCTCGGTTTATAAGAGCCTGGGTTACGCTGGGATCTATGGGGATATCGTGAACCAGAAGCGTGTACTCACCAGTCACGACTTGGTGAACAACACGTTGGATAAACTGGATTTCGACATGTCCACCTTCATCGTGGGGCGCTTGAAGACCACCCAGGTGCATGGGACTCTGCCGTTCACGGTACGGATCGACCTGCTCGCGCCACGGCTCTACGAAAAGCCCTTCGATCTGCGGATATTGGCGCTGGACAGTTTCGAGCTCAGTTATGAGAAGG
>JAHEFL010000071.1 GCA_024640205.1 Flavobacteriales bacterium
ACGGAATAGGATCGTATATCGTGGACGGATGCGGCATAGCTTTCCCCGTAGCCCATACCGAAGGAATAGAGCTGGAAACCCGTGGCGGATTGCACGCTATGGACCCCTGCGGAAACGTTCAGCATGGCATATCGCCTATCCGTGCATGCGGCATAAGATTGGAATAGGGCCGGGTTGATGATCGCACCGTCCAACGTGATCTGTCCCACTGCTGCCGGTTCCACGACCAAGCTGATGCTGTGCTGGCTTATCTGCGCGGACGTAGGGGTGTGGAACAAGGCGCTGGTGGATCGACGATCGTCCCGGGACAGGAGCAACAAGGACGGGTCCCCGTTCCCTGCACAACTGTAGCCTTCCATCAGCTGCACCACGCTTACAGGCTTGCTTGCCTGGATACACACCGGGATGTTACTGCCGTTCACCTCATGCCTTTGTCCGGCGTTCAGCGTGATGGGTGCACCTCCGCCGATGGTCACGACCGTGTTATCCTGGTCAGCCAGAACGCGATAGGTGTTCCCAGTAACACCTTGAATGGGAACCGTGAAGTAGCGGGTTCCCCAAGCATTCCGCGGAATGAGTTGCTCGTAAATGGCGTCGCATGCGGAGCATCCGCCAGGCGCGGTGGCACATGTTGATCCGCCGATCACCACGAAAGGACGACAGGTCCCGCTCGTGGCAGTTGCTTCGACGACGGTCCCTGTGAGGTCCAGGTAATCGAACGCTGCCTGCACTTGATAACTCTGCCCGGCGTTCAGGTTAACTGTGTAAGGATTACCAGCGAGGTTACCACCCAGCGTGTTCACCGAAGGAGTGATCTGGACTTGGGTCCCATCTTCCGTGGCCACTATCAAGAGTTCGCTCTTATGCAGGTTATTGAAGTTCGGCAGCCCTTGATAACTGTCCACACGATAGGAATTTCCCAGCGCATTCACCGGTAGCACCTGCGATAGGTCGTGGGTGAAATTCTGGAAGCTGCTCGTGAACACGTTCACGCTATCCTGCGTCTGGATCAGAACACCCTTGTCCTGCACGCTGCCTGATCCCCAGTTCTCCGCGGTGATCGGAACTGCGATGACCGCGACCCCGTTGGCAGCTACGTTAAAGGTCGTGGACCATCCGGTCAACGGAATACTCACCGTTCCGCTCGTAGCATTTGTGCCCATGACGTGAACCCGTAGGCTCTGGGCACCGAATCCATTCTGCATGAATCCCGTCCAGAAACGCTTTCCTCGTGTGGGGAGGCTGGCACCATCCTGGGCCATCGAACCCATCTGCAGCAGCAGAACGGTAACGATGAGCAATACCCAGGACAGCCGGAGATCCCGACGGATGATGGAAAGATCCTTGAACATTCGGCCGTACCGCAGTTCAGTGCGGTAGCGAGCGTTCTACGTTATCGACCGATGAAGGGTTCTACTGGTCCAACGGTGCTGGCCCATCGATGGGTCCATCGCCATCCTTTAATGGGAGGTCCACTACCAGGTCCCAGGCCGCTCGTATGTTGATCGCGCCGGGAAGTCGAATGACCTCTTCGGGTTGTGTCCCGTTGTCCAGGTCACCAGTATCCCACTCGCCGTTCGGCTCCAAGTCCTTGATGGCGAGTATCCGATATGCGCCAGGTCGGATCCTTTCCCATGTGATCGTTCCATGGCCGTTCTCGAGATACGTTGTGCGTGCCGTCCTACCCTGCGCATCGAGCAAACGCACGATCAGTGGAACTCCTTGTACAGAGCCTTGTGGGACGCGCACCTCCAGCGATCCTGTACTGTTCTCTGCTGCCCGCCCGACCCCGATCGACAAGGTGTCGTTGTATCCCCCATATATGTCCCGGACCATCCTCGGTAGTACGACCAATTTTCCTGCTGAACCCGCAGGAAGGTCTGCTCGGAGATGGATCCTTGTTGGATCAAGTGTGTCCCTTTCCGCCGTGAACGGGATAGCTACAGAGTCGACCATGATGGATAAGCGATCCTTGTCGTACACTGCTAAAGGACGCGCTGACCTGAGGATCACAGTTGCGGCCGCCCCATCGTCATTCACGGTGGCATCCAATCCAGTGTGGAACGGCATACGGTCAACAGGTCGATATCGCACAGTATCAAGCACTTCTCCATTGATCCGGACCTCGTATCGACCCTGGCGCAGTTCGGTCGTGTCGGATGGCCAAAGGAGCACCGTATCCATCCCTGCGTTCCAAGCAGGGTACCAGCTCAGACCCCCCCCTGTCCGTGCCACGTCCCGCAAAGCGACCCGCTCCCCGGCACGCGAAAGCACAAACCGCAACGCACCATCCGGGATGACACGAACTTCACGAATGGAAAGGACCGGGCTCTTCTCCTGGAAAAGCCTGAGCTGATGAACGATGGAAGCGCTATCGCTGGCTCCCGGGGTCACCGTGCCAGCGATGAATGCGACTTCTTCGTTGGGCAGGTCGAACAGGTAATTCGAGTTCTGGTCCCGCAAGGCATAAGATCGGTACCGACCGGCGCGTAGATGTTCGATCTTGAATGACCCATCGGCTTTGGAACGGCCCGCATAGGCCGGTCTGCTGGTACGGATGGTGGCGGTGTCCTCCGCTTCATAAAGAAGCACCAGGACATCCGGCACCGGCGCATTGCTGAATGCATCGACCACTACACCGGCGAACCACAGACTGTCAAGGACCTCGCCGGTGGAGATCACATAACGAAGGTCCGATGCGAAATTCCCTTCAGTCAGGTCCTTCACGGCTTCGCCGATCCCGAAGGTGTAAGTGGTGTTCGCCTTCAAAGCGCTCTTTAGATCGATCGTGATGCTGCGGGGACCGGATAACCGGACGGTGGGTTCCACGTCCAACGGCGGAGAAATGAGCATGCGGTCGCGCACACGGTCCAATGTGATGCGTTCGTTGAGATCAAGCACGATCCTGTCGCCACTGAATCGAGTGGTGTATTGATCCGGCCTGGCCGCGAGCAGCCGGGGAGGTATCGTGTCCTTTTCCCCGCCGCTGAGCTCCGCGACCTGTGCACAGGAACCCAGAAGGAGTGCAAGGACCGGGAGGGAATAACCGGGGCGCATCAGTACACGACTTCCAATAGCCGCACCAAATTTTCCAAGGCGCGGACATCATCGCTGGAAAAGTCATCGACGGCGATGCTGTCGATATCCAGAACGGCCAACACTTCCCCTTCAGGTCCGTGGACAGGCACCACCACTTCAGATCGGCTCAGGGGGCTGCATGCGATGTGCCCCGGGAACAATTCCACATCTGGCACCACCAGGGTCCGATCCTCCTTCCAAGCTGTACCACAAACCCCCTTTCCAAATGCTATCCGCGAACAGGCTACTGGGCCCTGGAATGGCCCAAGGACCAATTCATCCCCCAATACCCGGTAAAATCCCACCCAGTGCCATTGGAACGTCTGCTGGATGCTCGCACAGAGATTAGCCATGGCTGCGATTGGATCCGTTTCCCCTACCAGCAAGGCCTCCACCTGAGGGAACACAGCGTTGAAGGTCTTCGGTCGATCGTTCTTGTCCGGAAGGATCAGAGCATTGTGCATATCAAACAACAAAGGTATCGGCTATGCGCACGCCGCGGTGTAGAGGCTGATGCGGATGCCTTCGACGGTCGAAAGCGCGTGGATGCAGGCTTCGGCAGTGGCACCTGTGGTCACGACATCATCCACCAAGAGCACATGCTTGTTCCGAAGCAGTTCAGGCTGAGGCAGGTGGAAGGCTTCCTTCACGTTCATCCACCGATCCAACCTTCCCCGCCTGGTCTGTGAAGGTGTCCGGACCAACCTCAACAGTTCCTGGTCCAGGCTGGGCAACGCCCACACCTGTCTCATTCCGTTCACCAGGATCTGGCTTTGGTTGTAGCCACGCATACGTTCCTTACGAGGATGGAGGGGCACCGGAATGAAAAGATCCACAGTGCTGAACCGTTCGCTGCCTTGGAGATCCTCTGCCATCAAACGCCCAAGTGTCAGGCCAACGTTCTCTTCATGCGCATATTTCAAGCGATGCAACATGCGTTGTGCCATGCCCTTGCGGGAATAGTGAAGGAATGAGCTGGCAGCGACCAGATCAACCTTGCCGTGGAACAACTGCTCCACCTTGTTCATCGGGTCATCATGGAAGCGGGTGCGAGGAAGATCTTCAAGGCAGGTCAGGCATAAGCATTCCTCGAAACGCATGAGCCCTGTGTCACAACCCGCACACCGACGGGGAAGGAATAGGGCGATCAGGTCAAGGACCCAAATGCCGGGGGATGCCTTTAACGGGTTCAATACTTTGTTGATAAGCCCGACGTTCCTTGAAAAGAGCCGTGTCCGACAGGCGTAATTTAGCGCACCAATTCCGCACCTCATCCATGGATCAGACCACCAGTCCTGCCAGCAATAATTCATCCCGTAACCGGAGCAATACGGTGCTTCTCATCCTGGTCGTCGTGTTGCTCATCAGCAACGTGGCACTTCTTTATTTGTACATGCAGAGCAAGGACCAGGGCGAAACGACCACCGCCAAGCTGGAGCAGGTCAGCAGCGACAAGGACAATGTGACCCACTTGCTCGAGGAGATGTTGGCCTCTTACGACACGCTTCAGACCGAGAATGAGCAGTTGACCGTTGAGATGGAGGCCCAGAAGGAACAGATCGAGCGCCTGCTGACCCAGGTGAAAAGCGGTAATTACAATCTCGCAAAGGCAAAGAAGGAGGCTGAGACCTTGAGGAAGATCATGAAGGGCTATGTGGTCACTATTGATTCGCTCAACCAGGCGAACCAAATGCTCACTGCTGAGAATGTTACCATCAAGCAGGAACTTGGCGAGGTCAAGGGGCAGAAGGAAGCCCTGGCCACCAAGACACAAAGTTTGGAGGGGCAACTGGCCAAAGGCAGTGTTCTGCATACCACTACCATCACGGCAAGTGCCCTCTTCATGCGTAATAATGGCAAACAGGTGGAGACCGAACGTGCGAACAAGGCTGAAATGGTGAAGTGTTGCTTCACGTTGGGTGAGAACAAGGTGACCAGCGCGGGGGATAAGACCCTTTACATGCGCGTTCTAAGCCCCGACGGAAAGGTGATGCCTGCCAGCGATAGCAACAATCGCTTCCGGTTCGAGGGTGTTGAGGGGGAATTCAGCGCGACGCGTGAAGTGAATTACCAGAACCAACCGGTGGATGTATGCATCTTCTGGACAGGTAGCGAAACCATGCGCACAGGCCAGTATATCGTGGAGATCTACGAGGCCGGTGCCCTTGTGGCAAAGACGAACTTCAACCTGAAGTAAGCGTCAGAAGAACGCCCGTACCTGGGCCCCACCCACGTGGATCACGGGTATTCCTTCGGAACTACGCCCATTGTAGGTGAGGTCGACCTGCAGGTTGTTGCTCAGGTTGCGTTGAACACTGACGCTCCAGGTCACGTTGGTCCCAGGTTTCAGGCCGGTCAGCATTTCCGATCCCAGCGGTGAGTTCACCACCCCGTCATAGTCGATGTCCAGCACGTTCAAGGTGCCGAGAATGCTACCCTTGCCGGCCGTGTTATATCGGATCTCCGCACCCAGGTCCTGTATCTCTGCACGTTGACCACCGAACTCCTCCGCGTTCGTTTTCTCCGTGTATTTGAAATAAAGAATGGCCCGTAGAGAAGTGTTCGGCTGCCAGGTCACACGCGGCCTCAATCCCTGCTGATCCACGGTATACGTCCTGCCTGAGAGCAGGTCCGATGCATTGGAGACCTGGCCGCGCTCGCCCTCGATATCGGCCGTCCATTCCGGTGTTGTATTCCAGCGTACCCGCCCCGTATTGAACCTGCGTGAACGGGATTCAAAACCGTTCAGCAGAAGCGTTCTGCCCAGGTCGTTCTGGAAGGTATGGTCCAAACTCCATCGTCGGCTGGTCCGATCGTAGTACACCGTGTTCCGTGCCGAGGCTGAATAGGAGGTGAGCGTGGAGTCGTTCGCGCTGGGCCGGAAAGGATCAAGGGCTTCAAGAGCGTCCTCCGCATTGGAGCGGCGGTCCACTCGATAGGATGCCACATCGGAGAATTTGCCGATGAAACCACCCAGACCTTCCTTTTCGGCAAGGACCACGCTGGGACGAAGATCCAAGGAGGCACTGAACTGATTGCTGAAGGCCCTGATGTAATCGTCGCTCGGCACGAAGATGCGCAGGTAGTTCGCCTCGTAACCAAAGTTGGCTAGCTCGAACTCGTTCAGTTCCTTGATCCCGTTATTGTTGTAATCGATCCATACGTAAAGGCCTTGGCCTGCGGGCACTTCCAGGTAGATGTATTCACGCCGTTGCTCCAATCCGGATCCCAGTTCATAGAAGCTATTGAGAACGGCCATCCCTTTCCATGCGGTCAGGTTGTACTCGACACGTGCGAGGTATGTATCCTCGGGCTTTTGGACCGTCGCCAGGCTATCCAGGATGCTGAGTTGTCGATACGTGAAGGAGGTATTCAATCGATTGCGCGGATCGCGGGCCAGATCCAGATTCAGTCCGAAGGCTGTTGCACGCGTGCTAGGGGTGAGGGCTCCTTCTCGGATCGCTTTCTCGTAGCGCTGCCCTCCGGACAAACGCCACTTGTTCAGAAAGGAGTCCGGGCTTTGAATGAAGGTCTCCCAATCGTAGAACTGATAGCTCCCTGCACGAAGCCCTTCCGTTGAATCCGCTTGGAACCGGTTGTGTTCGTGATCATCCTGATAGCCGATCGAAAAATGTCTGAACCGCTGTTTGATCCTTGCCTTATGGCGCAGGAATTCACTTTCACGTGGGACGGTCGTGTTCAGCCAACTTCCGGTGCCAATGAGCTCCAGCCCACCCATTCGCAGATCCGCAGCGACATCCTGTTTCCAGCCTAGGTACCGGTCCGTCACTTGGAACGTGTTGAGACCGTAGTGCGCCTGCCCCAACTTTCGGCCGCGCAAACCGATGCGCGCCCCGGCGAGGAGTTGGTCGCCGTCCAGCGGGATGTCCCGGGCGTTCCAATTCCTTTCGAATTCCACGGCCCGATAGCGTTCCACTACCCGGAATTCCCGGGCCCTGCTCTCCACCTCTGCACCGAGGACCAGATGTCGGGAGGTATCCCGCTCACTGATAGGGATGGCGTGTTCCCCGCCGAGCATGAGACCCACGGCGTTGTCGTTCCCATCATCCTTGCTGCTGAACGTGTTCGCATCGTAGCTGCTGAAGGCCAACTCCATGGTCGCTTTCGAAAGGGCTGAGAACCGATGGTCCAACCCAAGGGTCATCAGTTGCTGGCTGCGCGGTGCGACCAGGACCCGGACAGGAGCATGATCCCCGCGACGGATGATCGTCCCATTGATGGTGTCGGGTGCCACCCAACGAAAAACGCGGCCGTTCGGTGTGAACTCCTGTTGAACATAGTCCCCATT
>JAHEFL010000511.1 GCA_024640205.1 Flavobacteriales bacterium
AACCGTCACGGTTGATTTGGGGGAGGCGACCTTTGCAAACGACCGGCCTGGGCTATCGTGTCTCGACTGCTCATGGGCGCCGCTGGGTGCCGGTGCTATTTGTCCAATGGACCCACTCTCGATGATCCTGCCTGGTGTGTGGGTGGCATCCAATGACGCAGGCAGATCCGGATCGGTAGTTCCGGAATCGGACGTATGGATTTGGTTGGTAGCATGGATACTGAGCCCGGTTGAAACTGATGCTGCGACCATTTCTATTGGAACCAAAGAGGTGAACGAACTCCGAACGGCGGACCCCTCCCGCTTAATATCGTTCGTTGCCGCATCCTGGCCCTTGGTGATGAATATGAAATGAATTGCCGAACCGCCTAGGATGAGGGCCAGCAGCAGAATGAAGCTGCCGCGGTCCCACCAGGCTGCGCGACGACCACGGTCCTCCCTTGCACGTCGGATCCCAGCCCAAACAGATGCTGGCGGGCTCACCTCCATATCCGTCAATCGCCGACGGAATTGTTGATCAAGCGGATGTTCTTCCCGAATAGGCATGAGGTGACACTTCTTGTATTCGATGTTGCAGAATGCGCCGGGCTTTGGCAAGCTGGCTTCGCGAGGTGCTTTCTCCGAACCCCATCATCTCGGCGATCTCCGCGTGACTGAACCCCTCGACAACGTAGAGGTTGAAAACCTGCCGATAACCATCCGGTAGATCGGCAACAAGCGCCAGGATCTCCTGCTCTCCCATGTGTTCCAGCGCATCGCTGGGCACAGGGGATTCAGGCAGGTGTTCCAGCCCCATTTTTTCCATTTGAAAGGATCTCCGTCGGTAATGGTTGATGGCCGTGTGCACCATGATCCGGCGCACCCAACCTTCCAGCGACCCCTCCAGGCGGAAGTCGCCGATCTTGTCGAATACGCGGATGAATCCTTCCTGCATAAGGTCCTGAGCTTCCAGTTCGTGCCGGGCGTACCGGAGGCATACGGCGTACATGCGCCGTGCGTACCGCTCGTACAGGAGTTCCTGCAGGTGGCGGTCCTCGTTCAAGCAACCTTGAACAAGCTCACGTTCACTCGGTCCGTTCACACGGAAGGCTTGGTCTGGCCCTAAGGACATGCGATCATAGCGATTCGCTGCCTAAGCCCTACCGGCATTACACAAGATAGGGCCCGGAAAAGCCCAAGTGCCAGAGGCCCACCCCGGAGTAGTCGTTTGACAAACGACAGCAACCGGCTGTAATCGCCTACAAATGACAATTGACCGAATGAGCCTGACCCACCCCACCAGTTTTGCGTCGGAGTTCGGTATCAGCACTGGCTCCGGAACGATAGTCAAACAAAAAAAACCAAGAACCATGAATACGCTGAAGAACAATGTCCGCCTCACCGGTAACCTGGGATTCGATCCCGAAGTGCGTGAGATCGCGAAAGGGCGCAAAGTGGCCCGTATCTCCGTGGCCACCAACGATAGCTACCGCAATGCCAGTGGTGAGCGCGTAACCGATACCCAGTGGCATACGGTCGTTGCCTGGGGCCAGACAGCGGAACAAGTTGAGCGCTTGTTGCGCAAAGGCTCACCAGTTGCGCTTGAGGGGCGTCTCGTACATCGCAGCTATGAAGCCAAGGATGGCAGCAAGCGTTATGTGACGGAGGTGGTCATGAGCGGGTTCCAGCTCCTGTCACCGGCCAAACCCGAGGAAGCCGCTGCTGCTGCCTGATCGCACCAACGTCTTACGTCCAAGAATGAAAAGCGGCCCCGATCCAGGGGCCGCTTTTATTTTTCGGCTCGAAGAGTCCTGATGGACCGACCGCTTTTCACCGTTCGATCACGATCCGCCAATTCCGGATGGTACTATCATCTCTCAGCTGTAACACATGAACACCAGCAGCAAGTCCATCAAGTTCAAAGGTGTACGGCCAACCGGTCACCAATTCCTGTTTTTCGAGTTGACCGTCCACGCTGAAAAGTTGAAGTACGGTGGACCCGTGCAATGCTCCATAATTTGTCATGACGAGATGGTCCGAGGCCGGTACAGGGAATAGCTGTATCGCCTCGTAGGGATTGTTTTGATCACTGATCCCGGTGTCGAAGGGGTCCACCAGTTGGCACGACGTTGACCAGCACGTATCCTGCGCCTGACTGTTCCAATACCATGCGACCAGGCAAACTTCA
>JAHEFL010000512.1 GCA_024640205.1 Flavobacteriales bacterium
ACCACTGGTGCTCCATAGGCCATGTTCCGATGATCCGGGATCCGGCCTGTCTCGAGAGCAATACGTGGTGGAAGGGCAGCGGGCATGGGCCAAGTTATAGGAAGTGGGTATCGCAAGGCAAGTCCGACGATCATTTTTGTTGGTCTGTCGGCATATTGGCTTGATTCATCGTCGGCATTGTCATGATCGATCAAGGCGCGAGTGTGGTGCTTTCTTCCGTTGATAGGGTATGCAGCGTGATCCACTATCAGGAACTCCTTACCTTCTTGATGAAGATGTTGTACAAGGCACGACCCACGTAATTCAGGTCCGTATGGATCGGGTTTTTCTCATACAGTTGTAAATACTGTTGTTCGATCTTCCAGATCTCATCGAAGGAATTGGGCACGACCACATACACCGGAGGGATCAACCCTGGTTTGAACCGCTTACGGTATTCCTGGAAACGGTCCGGGAACATGCCGATGTACTGTCGGCTTACAGGGCGCACCCCGAACAGCTTCAGTCCTCCATTGAACAGGTTCCATAACATCGGAAGCTCGTCGATCCAATACTTGCGCATGAATTTCCCCACAGTGGTGATGCGTCGGTCATCCCGGAACCCGGTCCCGCCTTCGTATCCGTTCTGTTCATAGATGTATCCTTGGATGTATTCCGAATAGGGGGACATGGTCCGGAATTTGAGCACCTTGATGATGTTGCCACCACGTCCCACCCGTTTCAGCTTGATCAACGGACCGTATGTAGCTTCCATATCATAGGACGGCTCTCCCACTTTCTCGGCGAGAAAGTGCAATTCCATACCGATCTTTTCGGAAGCGATCAATTTGAAGCCACACGCGTAAAGCCTGCCGATGGCTTCCATCTCCGCCATGACCCTTCCGCGACCCTTGGTGATCGAGAAGTACATCTTCCTCAGGTAGGGAAGTTTGGGCCACACCCGGTGGATGGCATAGTCGGCGGTATAGACCAGCTTGTTCAGCACAGGCGGGTATTTGGCCAGGATGACAGCCTTGCGCTCCTTCGCACAGACCACGTGTCCGGCGAACGTGCCGCCCACAGGAAGGTCCCGGTTCACGGACTCCAGGAACTTGTTGACCCGTCGCTTGTCGTTGAGCTTTTCGCGTTCTACGCGATCTGCCCGTTCGTAATAGATCTCCATCTGATAAGGCCGTATTTGGCGTAGTTCTTCGCGTATTGCACGTATTTGTCCCGTATCCAGAGTGAGTGGTCATCGGTCCATCTCTGAGGGTGGAAATTCAACATCGCAAGGGCCGGGAATCCACCCTGCACGATAGCGGCGATCATCTCCGCAGTTCCGTGGAATTCGCTCTTTCCTGAACCGGGGATCCGGTCCCGCACACTGAAGGATCCACCATCCCAGCAACGACCCGTGTCCGTGTAGTAAGCCATGCGCTCGAAGTCAAGATCGAAGTAGGGTTCACCAACGATCCCGTGCTGCTTATAGTCGTATCGGTCCCAGAGTGCCTTGTTGTCGTATGGCGAGCGTGGGCTCCCATGCATGCAAATGCTGGTAATCGGCACCACCGAACGGAAGGCCTCCAAGTTGGTCCGGAACAATTCGTAAGCGCGGACGGGATCACCGCTGCACAGGTCCATTTCCTCATAGTGATAACCCACCTCATGTCCCAGGTCATGGATCTCCCGCATCACTTCCTTGTCGAAGCTTTGGGGTACACATCGGAAATAGTAGGTGCCAACGATCCCGCGCTGATGTTGCATCCGTGCAAAGGCGAGGGAATGCAGCTTTCGATCATCCACATCATGCCTCAGCAGGATGGCCCTCTCCTTTGGTTCAAGGATATGATCACTGAATGTGCTGAAGCGATGTCCGGACCGCTGGAAGGCATCCAGCAGCTTGCCGTAAATGGCCAAAGTGAAATCGCGAGGTCCCATTAATGAATCACCCCTTCCACTTTGTCGACGAATAATTGTCATTCGTCGACGTTTTTTAGGGTTTGGGCAAATTAGCTGGAATGCCATGCCCAAGTCAAGAGCTGATCTTGAACATCTTGGTCAAAAGCGCTTGAACGACGCCAATGCTTAGTGTAAGGAAGGTAGAAGTATGCCCGGAAGCGCCCGGTCAGGGAGTGATCGGGCCGGGAGCAGGGTCAAGCACGAGACCCTTATGTTCGACAAC
>JAHEFL010000513.1 GCA_024640205.1 Flavobacteriales bacterium
GCAGGCTGATCGCCGAGGTGAGGAGCAGCGTACGGGATGCTTCCGCTTCGGCCTCGAACTGCCCACCGAGTTCCACGCGATAACCTTCGGGAAATTCAATGTCCTTGGCCAAGCGCTCCTGGATGTCGGCAACGGCACTTTTCTGGTCCCTGCCGGCGACGTTCACGCTCACCACGGTCTTGCGTTGCACGTTCTCCCTATTGATCGTGCTGGGGCCGCTGGCACTGACGATATCGGCCACCTCGCTCAGGGGGATCCGGTCACCGTTCGGCATTTCGATCAAGGCATTGCGGATCTTTTCGATGCTGCCCCTGTTCGCCGGGTCGAAGCGCACGATCAGATCGAAATTGCGGACCCCTTCATAGACCTCACCCACCGACTCCCCGGCAAAGGCCACGTCGATGAATTTCATCAGATCGCCCATTGTCAGGCCGTAATGGACCATGATGTCGCGACGAGGTCGTATCTGGATCTGTGGGATCTCGATCTGTTGTTCCACGTTGAGGTCCACCAGGCCTGGGATGTCGGCGATGTTTTCCTTGATTGTGTTACTGAGCTGAAATAGCGTAGGAAGGTCCGGTCCGAACAATTTGATGGCGATGTTCGCCCGTGTACCACTGAGCATGTGGTCTATGCGATGCCCTATCGGCTGTCCGATAGTGATGTTGGCCTCGGTGATCCCGGAGAGCTTGTCACGCACATCGGCCATGAACGCTTCGCGATCGCGTCCCTGAAGATCGAACGGAACATCGATCTCCGAGGAGTTCACCCCCTGTGCGTGTTCATCCCGTTCGGCCCTTCCTGTGCGACGGGTCGTGGTGATCACCCCGGGGACCTCCAGCAATGCCTTCTCGATCCGCGTTCCGATGATATTGCTTTCCGCCAAGGAGATACCGGGTAGGCTTACGGCGCTGATCACCAACGAACCTTCATTGAACTCCGGCAGGAAGCTGCGTCCCAGTCCGGCGAACAGTGCCACCGCGACAGCCATCAGTCCCATGGCGATACCGAGAGCTGCTTTCCTCGCGCGCATGACGCGCTCCAATGCCGTCCTGTAAAGCGCGTTCAGCTTTCGGACCAACCAGCTTCCACGCGCCTGTTCGGACAGTTGCTTCTCGCCGGTCAGCATGAGGCTGCACAATACCGGAGTCACTGTGATGGATACGATGAGCGAGGCGAAAAGCGAAACCACGAACGCCACGCCCAGTGGGTAGAGCAAGCGCCCTTCCATACCGCTGAGGAAGAACAAGGGCAGGAAGGCGACAACGATTATGAGCGTTGCGTTGATGATGGAAGTGCGGATCTCCACCGATGCATCGAAGATCACCTGGAGCACCGGTCGGCGTTCGTCACGTGGCAACAGCACGTTGGCCCGCAGGCGTTTCAGCACGTTCTCCACATCGATGATCGCATCGTCCACCAATGCGCCTATGGCGATGGCCATGCCACCGAGGCTCATGGTGTTGATCGAATAGCCCATCCATTGCAGGGTGAACAAGGCGACGACCAGGGAAAGTGGGATCGCCAGCAGGGAGATCACCGTGGCACGCCAGTTCATGAGGAAGAGGAAGAGCACGATCACCACGAACAGGCTGCCTTCGAGCAGGGTCTTTTCGATGTTGCTGATGGAAGCATCGATGAAGTCGGCCTGCCGGAAGATCCGGGTGCCGATCCGCACGTCGGGCGGGAGCCGTTGCTGCAACTCCGCCATGTTCGTATCGATCCTTGCCGTCAGGTCCAGCGTATTCGTGCTGGGCTGCTTCATCACGGTCATGATCACGGCGGGGTCACCACGCAGCGACCCATCGCCGATCTTGTCAGCGGCGCCGATCTTGATCTCCGCCACATCGGCGAGCAGCACGGGGGTGCCATTGTTCATCGCGACCACGGCCTTTTCCAGGTCCGCGATCCGTTCCGTCCGTCCGAAGCCCCGGATGATGTACTCCTGCGAATGCTGCTGCATGAACCCACCGCTGGCGTTGACGTTCGCCTGCTCCGTCGCATGCAGTACCTGGCCCAATGAGATGCCGTGATGCCTCAATTTCTGCGGTGAAACAAGGACCTGGTATTGCTTGTACTCCCCACCGATCGTGATCACGTTCGCGACCCCCGCGATGGCAAGAAGCCGTGGTCGCAGTTGCCAGTCCGCGATGC
>JAHEFL010000514.1 GCA_024640205.1 Flavobacteriales bacterium
GAGCTCCCTCGTTATGGGTGCCTTCATTCCTGGGCCTTCTGGTTGAACAGGATGTACCCGAAGTTCAAGCTCCAGATCCAGGGTTCCGTGATCCCGTCGAAATAGCTCAGATTGAACCAAGCCGGTCCGATGGGGCTTTGGAAGATCAGCGAACCGGAGCCGATGAAATAGCGCTGTGTGAAGCCAGGGTCGATATCCACGGAATTGTCCTCCACTCTTACAAAAGGGTCATACGGTTGGAACACGTAACCTTCCAAACGCAGGTCCAGACGGTTCTGGGCCATGGCGATGATGGCCCGGACACCACCGGCGAGATAATTGGGCGTACGGAATTCCTCAATGAACCAGGTCGAACTTTCCGGCGTAGGCTGGAAGACAGGTGATCGTATCTCACTTATCGTGTAATTCTGGAATCCCGGCATACCGCTCGCGGAAGCCTCGGCGAGTATCCCAAAGCGCACGACACCTCGTGGTATGAAATAAGTATCAAGTCCCACTTTGGCCTGGAACCACTCGTGCCTCGATACGTGTTCCTCGCCATCGATCTGTGTGGAGCCGGGTATCGTCTGTTCCTCACCGTTCACGTAACGAAGTTCCAATCCGAGCCGTTCGCCCGCATTCGGATGTTGTTTCCGGTTCAGGGAGTTCCGTTCCAACAGCACCCCACCGGTGAAATGACGGAAATACGTTACATCCGCTGTGTCCTGGCTGGTGAACTGATCATCCTGATAGTATTGGTCCTTGCTCTCCGCGACCTTCACGTCAAGTCGAAGAAGGCCCTTGTTACCGATCCCCAATCCAGCGTTCACCCCGCCCCATGTTTCACGCATCACCACGAACGATGGTTTCACCTCATCGAAAAAGGTGGTGAAACTCCGGAAATGGTCCCAACGATGGATCGTGAAGACCGGCTCCAGATAGATCGGCAGGGTCGTAGAGAGGTCGGCACGCAGTTTCAACCGCCCGCCGGCGTAGAATTTCCCGAAATAGGATAGGGCATCCAAATAGGCGGAACTGCTACCGAACAAGTTGTAACGCAAACCGACCATACCGGTATTGATGGGCCGTGAGGAGAACATGCCTCCGAACCTGACCTCAAGGTCCTTCTGTGGCTTCGCCAACAGGTCCAGATCGAAATTCCCTCGTTCCTTGATGAAGGTGGCACGCGGATACAAAAGGCTGATGTTCTTATCCTGGTACAATCGGAAATAGGCGGGCTTAAGTGCTTCCATGTCCAACACCTTGCCCTTCCTGTTGAGGGTTTTAGCGACATACCGGGTCTGAGCCCGGTTCAGTCCTGTGATGTTGATCTCGCCGAACACGAGCGGTTCAAGTTTGTCCCGGAATGCACGCCTACGTGCCTTCAATTCCGTTGTATCAACACGTCGTTTAACACCGGCCAGGATCTCCGGCATGCGTTCCATGGCCGCCCGATAGCCGTCAGCGATGGTGGTGCCGGCATCGCTGAAGTCGAACAGCGAGGTGGCTGTTATCGGTTCGATGATCACGCCTTCCTCGCAGATCACGGTGTAGTCCGTTCTCCCCTGCATCAATGCCCGCAATTGGCTTAGTAGGTCATCCTCGTCCGGGGGTGGTGCGTTGTACGCCACGTTGCTGCCAATGATGTAATCCGGTAGGAAGTCCGAGTACATCACATCACTCGGGAAATTGTTGTACAAACCTCCGTCCATCATCAAATTCCCGTTCACGCGGATGGGCTTGAAGTAGAACGGGTAGCTCATGCTCGCCCTCACAGCCTGGGCCAGATCGCCGTCGTGGAAGACCACCGATCGTTGGTCCGTGATGTCCGAGGCTACGCAACGGAAGGGCACGAACAAGGAGTCCATATCATAACCTGACAAGGCTGCACTCGGTGCAAACCCGCGCATCTGTTCAAAATCGATCAGCACCGGGCTCCTGAGGTTGGTGGGCAGCGAGGTCTGCAGCGTGGTGTCCAGGTCCAGTTTCAAGTTGATCAGTGATGCATCCGGATCATCCTGCCTGAAGTAGTAGGTGTACCGGGGTTCCACGCCACCGTCCGCCATGATCTGATAGAGCTCCGTTCGGAATAGCGAGTCGATCTGGTGGGGTGAAAGGCCGGTCGCGTACAATCCCCCGATCAACGCGCCCATACTGCTCCCGGTGATATAA
>JAHEFL010000515.1 GCA_024640205.1 Flavobacteriales bacterium
TTCTGGTAGATCGTGAAATCGATCAGGTGATCACGGAAGCTTTTCAGCGGTTGTCCCAGGCGGAGAACGCCCAATTCACGGCTTCTACGGACCTTTTCAAGGTTTATTTCGATCGGGAAATATTCTTCGTTGTTCTGCGCCTGATAGATCACGCGACCATCCGGACCGCATACAATGCTGCGACCACTTCCGCCGGTATCGAGGCCGTTGACATCGAAGATGTAGCACTGGTTGATCGCCGCGGAAGCCCGCGCGATGCTGAGCTCGATGTCGCGATCGATCGTGCCGGTCAGCGTGGGGTGCAGGATCACTTCGGCACCCATCACGGCCAGCGTTCGAGTGGTCTCCGGGAACCACATGTCGTAGCAGATGCTTACGCCGAACTTGCCCACATCGGGAACATCGAACACACAGAATTCGTGCCCTGCGGTGACGCCCACCTCATACGGGTAGAAAGGGAACATTTTGCGGTAGCGGGTGACCACGTTGCCCTCGGGATCGATCACTGAGGCGGTGTTGTAGATCTTCCCGTCCTTCTTCTCGAAGATACTGCCAGGCAACAACCACACCCCGTGTTTGGCCGCGGCCGCGCACATTTCCTGTTCAAAAGCGCCCGGAACCTCCTGCGCATTGTGTGTGAGCGGGCCATACGCGCACAGTTCGCTGAACACCACCATGTCCACCCAGGGGTAGATGTTCATGAGGATGTCGAGCTTCAGTTTCATGGCCTCCACATTGCTGTAGGAAGCGCTGACGCGCATCTGGATACCGGCTATCGAAAAGGGTTTCATGTATTCTTGATCAATGGCGAAAGTGAAAAAGCAACGGTCCGTATTCGCCGCTACTCGTTCAATACTGTAGATGTCAGGACAGGATCTTGTCCAGCTCCTGCTCCATGATGTCCAACCCCTTGTTCAGTTGCTCATCCGAGATCACCAGCGGACAAAGAACGCGGATGATGTTCTTTTCGGTACCCGCGGTGATCACCACCAGGTCCCGCTTCGCACAGGCGTTCATCAACGCGGTGCAGGTCTCGGCATCCGGCTGCAAAGGGTCGCCGTTCTTCACGAACTCCATGGCCATCATGGCGCCGAGGCCCCGTACGTCGCCAACGGCCTTGTGTTTGGCCTGCATGCGTTCGAAGCGCTTGCGGATCACTTCGCCCACGTGCCTGCCCTTGGCATTGATATCGACGTCCTCCATGTATTTCAGCGTGGCCAGTGCCGCCGCACAGCTGATCGGGCTGCCGATGTACGTGCCTCCGATGCTGCTGGGTGCGGCCTTGTCCATGATCGCGGCCTTGCCCATCACAGCAGCGATGGGAAGACCGCTGCCCAGCGATTTGGCCCAGGTGCTCAGGTCCGGGATGACCCCGAAATGTTCGTAAGCGGACCACGCACCTGTTCGCCCGAAGCCGCTTTGCACTTCGTCGAATATGAGCATGATGCCGTGCTTGTCGCAGAATGCACGCAGCCCTTTGAGGTACCCGGCAGGTGCTGTATTGAATCCACCTTCGCCCTGCACCACTTCGAGAATGATCGCGGCGAGTTGCTCCGGGGCCACGGTATTGTGCATGGTCTCCTCCAGGCGATGGAGTTCCGCCGTTACGAATTCCGCCTCGCTGCGTCCCCTGCCATAGCGGTATACGTTCGGGTACGGGATCCTGTACACTTCTGGAGCGTACGGGCCACAAGCCGTTTTGTAGGCCACCTTGCTGGTCAGGCTCATGGCCATCAGGGTGCGCCCGTGGAAAGCGTCCGTGTAACAAAGCACCCCCTGGCGCCCGGTTGCCTGCTTGGCGATCTTGATGGCGTTCTCCACGGCTTCGGCACCGGTGCTCACCAACATGGTCTTTGTGGGTCCGCCATGGGGTAACAAGGCGTTCAGCTTCTCGCACAGAGCGATGTACGGTTCGTAGCTCGCCACGTTGAAGCTCACGTGCAGGAACTTCTCGGCCTGCTCCTGGATCGCCTTCACCACGGGCGGCGGGCAGTGACCGGCGTTCACCACGCCGATGCCACCGGCGAAATCGATCAACTCGCGACCATCGGAATCGATGATCGTGGCCCCGGTCGCGCGCACTGCCGTGGCATGGTTGAACATGCCCACACCGGTGGGGATGGCCGCCTTGCGACGGGCGATCAATTCT
>JAHEFL010000072.1 GCA_024640205.1 Flavobacteriales bacterium
CACGATGGATGTCGACCGCCTTGTTCGCACTCCTGATCGCATCGGAATATCGTCCTTGCTCATAAAAGACCTCTGACCGGTACATCATGAACATGGCCTCCCCTTCCAGATCATGAACCGATGTCGCCAACTTCAGCGCACTATCCAGATACCACATATCCCTTCCTTCATGGGATATGCGGCCGAGCTGCCCCAGGGATCTTGCCTTCAAGCGTATCAGCGATCTCCTGTGCAAAAGATCACCTTCCGGGCGCGCTTCGGCGAGAAGGTCCTGCACGATGGTCAATGCCCGTGAAGCACATGACCCCACACTATCCCACTGATAGAGCGCCCAGTGCCGTTCCGCCTTTTCAAGTATTTGAAGGACCTCCAATGTATCCCGCAAGTCCGGTAGGGGATGATCCGTTGATCGCGAATAACCCGGTATCCGTGGCAATAGGATGGCGATCGCGATAGGCAGGAGCGCTACATGTCCTATGATCCGTCGGCCCGTCATGATGCTGAAGGACCGCGTGCGATCACCATTGCCATTTTCTCAAGCAGGTCCTTGCGCTCAAAAGGTTTGGGTACAAAACCATCCATCCCTACCTCCTGGCTTCTGATCACCTCGCTCTTGAGCACATTGGCGGTCATCGCAATGATGGGGACCTTGCCCGCCTTGCCAGGCAATCTCCTGATCTCCTGTGTGGCCTCGAAACCATTCATTTCAGGCATTTGAATGTCCATCAATACGACGTCATACTCGTTGGTCGTGGCCATTTCCAATGCCATCCTGCCATTGATCGCAACATCCACTTTCACGTTCGGGATCGCATCCTGTAGCTCATCCGTGGCCACCATCACGTTGAATTCATTATCCTCGGCCAGCAGGATCCGAACTCCGTTCAGATCCACCGCAGTGGACCCGAGGCCTTCATCGTTCAGCGTCGGTCCATCCTCGCTGCAACCGTAAGGAAGTATCACGGTGAACGTGCTACCCTCACCGGGAATGCTGGATACGGAGATCTCCCCGCCGTGCAATCCAACAAGGCGTTTGGTGATCGTAAGACCAAGGCCCGTACCTCCGTATTTGCGCGTAGTATCACTGTAGGCCTGCGTGAATTCCTCGAAAATGCTACCCAGGCGATCGGTCCTGATACCGATGCCCGTATCGCGCACCTTGAAACAAAGTCGGACGGGGTCATCACCACTTCCCTCACCCCCGCTACTAGTGGCGACATCCTCCACCTTGATAACCTCGATGCAGACACTCCCTTTCTCCGTGAACTTGATCGCATTACCCACCAGATTCAACAGGATCTGCCCAAGGCGGGTACCATCACCGATCACAATATGCGGTACCGATCCATCGACGGAGAATTCGAGGATGAGTCCTTTTTCCTCGGCCTTGAACCGCAGAATATCGACCACGTTGATCACGGCCGCCCTTACCTCGAAAGGAAGGTGCTCCAATTCAACTTTTCCATCCTCGATCTTACCCAGGTCGAGGATATCGTTCAGGATCACCAGCAGGTTGCTCGAGCTTTGCGATATCGCGTCGAGGTATTTCTCCTGCTCGGGTAATCGTTCATTCCGTTTCAGGATGGAGGTCATACCCATGATCGCGTTCATCGGTGTCCTGATCTCGTGGCTCATGTTCGCCAGGAACTGATCCTTCACCTTTTCGGAACTCTCGGCCCTGATCAGTTCCTTTTCGATCAGCTGGTTGGCGGCGATCATTTCCTTTCCCACACGCCGGGTGAAGCGTAATCGGGTCCAAAGTCCCCCCACGAGGACCAGAACGCAAAGCCCGATGAACAGGAAGATGTTCCGTTGTTGCTTCGCCTTTGCCACATTCGCCTCGAAACGGAGCTCATCCTGGATGCGCTTTTCCTCCCGGAGAAGGCTGTCCTTTACCTGCTCCTGTCCGATCTCCAACCTCGTAAGCTCCGTTGCGGTCACATCGTTGCGCATGCTATCCCTGTACGCTTCGTAGCGTAAGGAGAGATCCAGCGCCTCCCCAAAACGACCCAGGGTGGCATACACCTTGGGCAGTACGATCAAATTGTCCAGTGCTTCCTTCAGCAAACCTTTTTGAACGGCGATGGCCAATCCACGTTCACCATGGTCCAATGCTGCGGACAGATCATTCATCCTAAGGCTCGCGTCGGCGATCCGGGAATGTGTGTAGCTCAGCCAGCTATCCGAATTGCCGTCCTCGAAGAACTTCAGAGCTTCCCTATATCGCTCGCGGGCCATGGCCATATCGCCCTGCTCGAACCGGATATTCGCCAATTCCACATGGACCATGGCCGTCACTCTATCGCTCCCCAGCCGTTCACTCAGTTCGAGGGCCTTATGGTACAGCTCCTCCGCCTCACGGATACGTCCCTGCTCCAATCGCACACCGGCTTCGCCCCTGTATCCGTTCATCCAGATGCTCAGTTCACCCAAGGAGTCCCCCAAAGCGATCATTTTCCCGTAGTACTCCAGGGCCTTCGGGAAATTCATCTGGTATCGGAATATGAACGCCAGAGCCCGCCAAACCTCGGCCTCCTCCATTATGGGCCCTGTCCTTTCAAGGATCGACAGCGCCTTGAACAGACCATTCAGTGCGATCGCCTGTTCACCTTTCAATGAATATCCTTTTGCCTTGTCCGCTACGGCAAGCGCATACCCAAGTTCCTCGCCTTGCTTCATGAAGATCATGGAAGCCCTTTCCATACACGCATTCGACCGCTCCAGCGTGGAAAAACTCCCGATCAATCCACCATATAGGAGCCAGGACCAGGCATTGTCATTGATGGTATCGTGAACAAAGGCCTTGATCGATGGAACGACCAATAAGGAATCATTGTAGTACAACCCGGTCCGTTGCACCGCCCGCCATATTAACACACGGTCCTTCGCAGGCAGGTCCGGAACTTCCGCACGGACCAACAGGCTATCCGCGGACCGGGCCTCTAACGTTCCCATGTTCAACAGGCAGCCCAGGAACAACAGTGCCGAACCCCGCAACATGAGGAGTAACCAATTCACATCGATCATTTTTCGGCGGACCAAGTCAATCCGAGTAAGGCCCCCGATCATCTTGCAAGATCGGGATGCGGATCCGTCGGCCCAAGCGTATTTCTACGGTAGATCCACCCGTTCCATCCAGGCCCCCAACTCAACCATCAATCGCTCATTCATCGCAAGGCACTCGTTGAGCGCTTCGGTGCAGCCGGTAAGGCCGCCGGAACGTGCCATATCCTCCAGTTCCGACAAGCGGTCGAACAACGCGGTGGCTCCCATATAGTTGACCTGCGGACGAAGGCTGTGAGCGGCCCTGGCCAAGCCATCTCCATCAGCATTGGCCAAGCCGGCCTTCAGGTCCTCATACAGAGCGGGTGAACCCCGAAGGTACATGTCCACATAGCGCTCCATTCGCGAACGATCCCCTTTGCAGAAGCGTTCCAGATATGCCAGATCCATTAGCGGGCGTTCCATGGCCTAAACTTAAGGTCGGAATGCGATAGCGACCACCGCAGACCGTTGCACGGTGTCGGACCCGGGACCATCAAGCTTTTGGCACCCGGTCCTTCAATGGATCACAAGGGGGCTCACACCGCTACCGACCTTCACGAAGTATAGACCTTGCGCTAATCCGGAAACATCCACAACGACCCGGTCCGCGGTCATGACATCCGCCCTGATCCTGTTCATCCTTGCGTCGAACAGTTCCCATGAACCAGGTCCGACCAGCGCATAATTGCGGTAAATGTTCACCTCGTTTGATGCCGGATTCGGGAACAATTCAAACCCCGAAGTTCTTTGCAACTCCGATATACCGATGTTCACATCACTTATCTCCGTCACACCGCTGCTCGTGGTGACCCATACATCCCCCTCCGCGTCGATCGCCAACCTTCGCACGTTCGGTCCGGCAAGGCCATCCTGTTCATCGTATTGCACCCAGGTCGATCCGTCATATACGCTCACGCCTCCTTCAGTGACCAGGTAATCCACGTAGATCCCTGCCCATACGTTCCCTTGCAGGTCGATGGCCACATCCGATACGGGATTCAATGTATCGGGCGGTGGAAGCAGGAATGGGGTGGTATGATCGCCGATGTGCTGGTCATCCGCATCAAGGACCGAGATGCCCTTTGCCGTTCCCACCCATTTCCGCAAATCCGATCCGAAGGCAATGCTCCGGATCTTGTTGGACACGAGCCCCTGGGCCGTAGTCAAATAGGAGAATCCGACACCATCGTACCGGATGACACCACCCAGGCCACCGCTCAACCACACATCGCCATTCGTGTCAAAGGCCACGTGGAGGACCCCTCCGAACGGAATGTCGGGGCTACCGAACGCCGTGAACACACCATTGCTGATGCGTGTAGCGCCGTTCAGTGTACCCAACCAAATATCCCCGTTCGGTGCTTCCTTGATATTGGTGATCTGGTTCTCTCCCAAACCATTTGCCGTGGTATACGTGGTGTAGGAATCACCATCGAATACGCTGACCCCGAAGTCGGTCCCGGCCCAGACATCGCCGTTCGCTGCAACCGCTATCGCAACGATACTGTTATCCACCAGACCAGGATGGCTCACCGTGTTATGGACGGTGAACGAAATTCCATCGAATTGGGCCACACCGGACTGGGTCGCGAACCAGACCGATCCATCCGGTGCAATGGCCACATCCCGGACATTGTTCGAAGGGAGACCATCCGCCGTGGTATATGTGGTGAAGGTTTGTGCATGCATCATGGCAGCGATGAGCAATACCGGAACTAGAAGGATTCGTTTCATTCGATGACTATGAACGGTTGATGGGAGACCCCGGAAGAGGTTGACACGGATAGCGTATACCGACCGGGTGCAAGGCCGATCGTATCCAATGTGATCAGTTCATTCGTGCTATAAGTGCGCGGCGATACGACCCGTCTTCCATCCGCACCTAACGCTGAGATGGTCAATGGTCCAGGCTCGTCCACGATGATATGGATATAGGAACGCGCAGGGTTCGGGTAGACCAACACATGCCTCTCCAGGTCCTCGCTTCCATTGAGGGAATTTTCCGCATTGAACGTAGGTATCAATGCACGATGGGGACCTGACCCATTCGGGAATCGGCCCAGACTGGCAATGGGATACTGAATACCATAGACCACCTCGTCGACGATCGTCGAATCGTCGTACGCCAGGAAAAGCCCCTCCCCGCTTGCATCCAGACGGAAGTCCGCATGCAAGGGTCCCTGACCTGGCTGACCATCGGCCCATACGATGTAGTACTGACCAGGAGCGATGGTCACGGTGGGCAAAGCCCATTTCATAAGGTCTGCAGTGTCATCGGAAAGGTGAAGTCCGCCAGTTGAGATCGCATAGGGTGCTGCATTGAACAGCTCGATCCAATCATCCGCTTCACCATGCTCATCAAGCGCATTACCGGTATTGTATGCCATTAGCTCATTGATCACCAGGTCCCCTGGGGCCAGCCTCGTCATGATGCTATGATACTCCTGGGCCGCACGTGCCGGAGAAAATGCTCCGGCACTGTCATTTTCCGCGTAGATATAGAACTGAATGAGATTCGTCACCGTCCCGATCCTGCATCCGAATATCCCATCTCCAGCAGCACCATTGTCCTGCAGCCCATCATCAAGCAATGTTGCGCGGGTGAACAGATCGCCCTCCCGGGTGCGATATGCGATGAACGCCGAATCCGAACCCGTGATCGATGCTGTTATGGTGACCTCGCCGCCGACCGAAATGGTGTTCGGAGCATGTTCGACCGCTGAGATCCCCGGTGCCCCTGAATAACCGGGATAACCCTGAAGGAACACGGTCCGCTGATCCATCAGCTCGGCTATGCCCGGATAGTCCACCAGATCGACCACGGTCTGATCCAGGTTGTCCAGGAAATCCTGGTCTGAATAGAATTTGTTGGTATCCGCAAGGACGTGATCCGTAATGGAAGTACGCATGGCCTCTGCCCTTGAATAGTACTCCATCGAAGCGAAGTTCTCCTCGATGATGGTCCTCAGGTGTGCCAGGTACATACGCCGGTACATGTCGTTCTGGAACAGGTTCCTCATCAGCGGTCTCGGAAGGACGGAAACACTATTGTGATGCAACAAGGGATCCATGACGATCGCCTGAGGAATGCTGAAGCCGTTCCAATGCAGGGATGCATCGGAGAGGCGGAAGCTCGCGAAGGACATGTTCAGGTCCCATGGGATCGTGTTCCATCGCGCATTATCGTCCTTGTACAGATAGTAGTTCTGGGCATAACCGACGTAGCTGTCGAAATTGATGAGCGCATAATTGAAGGCATGCATCCACAAAGCACGATCCACGTTGAGCACGCTTTCAATGGACGCCGGATCGTTGTTCAGGACATCGATCAACTCAAGCAATTCATCCCACCCCTCATCCGATTCCATGGCGTACAATGCGTGGTAAGCTTCCGGGTCGCTTCCCGGCGAATCGCTGAGATTGGAATTCTCCCCGCTCAGATCCACGGTTGCCGGATTGCACTTGAAGAAGGCATTGTCACGCGATCCGAAGTGCCGATCCACGAACTCCTTGTTCACATCCTCCACGTTCGTGTAAAGTCCGATCAACACATCATTGACATACACATCGGCATAATTGGCAAGGGATGCCGGCATATACTTACGCGCCACTTCGTACGAGAGTGTTTCCCTCAGAAAAGAGGGATCCTGGATCACATTGCTCAGCTTGAGTTTCTCGAAACCGTGGTAGTCCTGGCCCGGATGAACATGGTCCAACTTGATATTGAACGGGTTCTTCACCCTTGACGGGGAGTAGGAACTGTAGCCCTTGTACCGAACCCCCACATCCGGGATGAAGGTCCCATCGACCCAGAGGTCACCGACCAATCGCGCATCCTCTCCTGCGAGATAGAGCGTATCCAAGAGATCGCTCCAATTCTCTTCCTGGAACTGAAGGCGGATCTCCCGGACCGACCCGATATCGTAAAGGTCGGTCTGGGCATGGCTGCTCAAGGGCAGGCAATGAAACCCCAGCAGGAGCCCCAGTATATGCGTCCTAGCGATCACCTTATCGCAGGATCGCGAGCCGTTCAGTGATCCGTTCCCCGTTCACCAGATCGATCTGGATCACATACATCCCTTCAGGCTGGTCCGATAGATCGATACTCAACGATCGAACCGAACTGAGCACCGTTCTCCCGGTTGCGTCCAACACGGAAATGGATCGTTGGTCGTGCATCAGTATTCCGGCCAGGGTGATGATCCCCTCGGAAGGGTTCGGGTATACATGGACGAGGTCAACAACACTGTCGGG
>JAHEFL010000516.1 GCA_024640205.1 Flavobacteriales bacterium
ATACGATCGCGCGCAACGGAAGCATGGCCGGGTGGCGGTCCAACGAGTAGCTGGGGTCCGCCGAAGGCGTTCAACGGGCGTATGCCCCCTGGGGTTATTCAAGGCACCTACCATTCGGTGCCTCCCGCCAGATCAGCCCTCCACCACTTGCAGCTTGGCGAAGCGCATCAGCAGTTGCTTCTGTCCGGCCGTGGGGAAAAAAACGGTGGCCTTCAGATCGGGTGCATTGCCTTCGATCTTCAGCACTTTTCCCTTGCCGAACCGGTCGTGCAACACGGTCATTCCTTCCGCCAGTTCAGGGCTGTCAGCACCGAGTGTGCGAGTGGCTTCCAGCGGTTTTCCGCTGGAGGAGATCCGCTTCAATTTGCGCTTGTCCGGCGAGGGTCCGTCAGCGTTCGCAGGGGGGGTGGTCCTGCGCGCCGGTGGACCATTGGGCGCAGGGGCTTTCTTCTCCCTGCCATAAACCGGCTTCGATGCGCCTTGCTCCTGATCCGATCGCCGGGGCCGTGCCCAGGGTGGAAGGGCTCCAAGGCGGTCCGGGCCGCTGGCTGCGAAGCGCTCATTCTGTCGAGGTAATTCCAGGAAGCGCTCGTCGATCTCGTCGATGAAGCGGCTGGGCTCGCTGGCCGTAAGATTCCCCCACTTGTAGCGGCTCACGGCATAGCTCAACGTACAGCGCTTCTCAGCGCGTGTGATGGCGACATAGAACAGGCGCCGTTCCTCTTCCAGGTCCGCACGGCTTTGCACCGCCATCAGGTTCGGAAAAAGATCCTCCTCCAGACCTACGACATGCACGTACGGGAATTCAAGCCCTTTGGCGGAGTGGATGGTCATCAGGCTCACCCGGTCGTTGTCGTTCGGGTCCTCGTTGTCCGCATCGGTGAGCAAGGCCACATCGATGAGGAAATCGCTCAGGGTGCGTGGTACGTCTATCCCGTCCGTCGGGGCGCTATCCGCTGAAGGGTCACTGAACTCCTTCATGCCCGCCAGCAGTTCCTGAATGTTCTCGTACCGGCTCACTCCCTCCGGGGTCTTGTCGTTGAAAAGCTCCTTCAGTATCCCACTTCTTCGGGCGATCTCTTCACCCAGGGCATAGGCGCTATGCGAGGCCAGTTGGGCTTGGAAGCCCTGTATCATCAGCACGAAATCCGCAATGGACTTTCGCGTGCCGGAGTGGAAACCAAGGTCGCCGAGGTGTTCCAGGACGAGGTCCCATATCGGCACCTGTTGTTGTGAGGAGGCCACCAGCAGCTTGTCCATGGTGGTCTGCCCGATCCCCCGGGTGGGGTAGTTGATCACCCGCTTCAAAGCTTCCTCGTCGTGCGGGTTGCATACCAGCCGGAAGTAGCTGATGAGGTCCTTGATCTCCTTACGCTGGTAGAAGCTTACGCCACCGTAGATCCGGTAGGGGATGTTCAGTTTGCGCAGGGCTTCCTCCATGCTCCGGCTCTGAGCATTGGTGCGGTACAGGATCGCGAAGCCCTTGTTCGCGACCTGGTTCTGCATGCGCGTTTCGAAAATGCCGTGCGCCACGTAGCTGCCTTCCTCATTGTCGCTCAGCGCCCGGTGTACGCGGATCTTCTCGCCCTCCAGGTTATCCGTCCAGATGGTCTTCTTGATCTGGTCCTTGTTCTTTTCGATCACCGAGTTCGCCGCACCTACGATGGTCTTGGTGCTGCGGTAGTTCTGCTCCAGTTTGAAGAGCTTGTGGTCCGGGTAGTCGCTGCGGAAGTTTAGGATGTTCTGGATGTTGGCGCCCCGGAAGGAGTAGATGCTTTGGCTGTCATCACCCACTACGGTGAGATTCTCGTGCCTCGCCGCTAATGTCTTTACAATGTTGTACTGCACCAGATTGGTATCCTGATACTCATCCACCAACAGGTATTGGAAGCGCTGCTGGTACTTCAACATCGCATCGGGATGATCCCGGAAGAGCAGGGCGGTGTTGTACAGGAGGTCGTCGAAGTCCATCGCCCCGGCCCGGAAGCAGCGTTCGGAGTAGGCCTTGTACAGGTCGCCCATCCGCTCGCGCCCCACTGCGGCGTCCCCGCCCATCAGTTCGGCGTTCTCCAAATACTCCAAGGGGCCGATCAGGTTGTTCTTGGCGATGCTGATCCGGCCATGCACCTGGTTGGGTTTGTACA
>JAHEFL010000517.1 GCA_024640205.1 Flavobacteriales bacterium
GCGCCTATCTATTGGTGGATGATGTGAGCGTGGAAGCACTTCAACTCGATCTTGACCTTGGACCGGATACCGTGTTGTGTTCCAGCGATATACTGACCTTGGATGCCAGTACGCCGAACGCTACTTACCTCTGGGAGGACGGCAGCAGTGCTCCGGTTCGAACGGTGGCCAGCGCAGGCACCTATTGGGTGAACGTGAACGTGGCCGGCTGCACGGTCTCGGACACGGTGGTAGTGACCACGATGCCACTCCCGTTCATCCAGCTGCCGAACGATACAGTGCTGTGCCCCGGATCCTCACTCTTGCTGGATGTGAGCAGTTCCGACGGTGAGGTCCTGTGGTGGGATGGCAGTACAGAAGCGATCCGTGTCGTGGATGCACCGGGTACCTTTTCCGTAAGCGTGTCGAACACCTGTGGTACCAGCGAGGATGCCATCACCATCACCCAGGACCTGTGCCCATGCATACCCTATCTACCCAACGCTTTCACCCCGAACGGGGATGGGATCAATGACCGGATCGCGCCGGTGTTCGAATGCGGCGCTGGCCGGGTCACCTGGACCGTGCATGACCGATGGGGTGCACCGGTGTTCGATTCTTCCGGAACCTCCTTTTGGGATGGGACCATGGATGGACGGCCCGTACCGGTTGGCGTTTACGTCTGGAGGGCCCGCATCCAGGGTGCCGCAGCGGAGAACGAGGTGTTCATGGGGCACATCAGCGTGCTCCGCTGAACGTGACCATCCTTCCTCACAGGTAGCTCAACCACCACCATTGGCGGTTGTTGCTCTTCAAGCGGTTGAACCAGGCGCACAAGGGATACAGTGCGAGCACCACTCCTACCCATACGGCGTAGACCACAGGAAGCGAGAATCCGTAGCCGATGAGGTCCTCCGTGAACCAGATCGCCCTGTCCAGGACCATGATCTCCCAGCCAAAGCCCGTGAGCTGCGATGCGAGCATGGCCAGGGCATGGATGAGGTAGATGTGCAGGACGTAAAAGAAGAACGGCACCCGACCGAATACCACCATCGCATCGGCGAACCAGCCCCGGAGCTTCTCCGACCAGGCGAGGAAGAGGATCGCAGGGCCCAGGGTCATCAGCAGGTACAGCAGGCTGGGCGGGTACTTGGTCACGTTCAGGAAGGAGAGCATGGTGAACGGAGCTGATCGCTGTTGGGACCAGGGTTCCGGGTCCCCATAGTCATTGATGAAGCGGAGTGCCATGAACAACAGCGTAGCGGCCAGACCGAGACGGACCAGCATGCGCCGGCGACCCTCCGCCGTGAATTCCTTGGCATACAGGGCTCCGAAGGAATAGCCAAGCGCCATGGTCCCGATCCAGGGTATCACCGGATAGGCGAAGATGAACCTGTGCCCGTTGACCTCCAGCGGACCCCGTTCATGCAGGAAGTACCACCACGCGCTTTCGAAGTGGATACCGTCCAGGGCATTGTGCCCGAATACCAGGACCGCACCGATGATGCCGACCCAGCGCAGCGGGAGGTGGATCAGTGCCGCAAGCGCGATCATGCTTACCCCGATGGCCCAGATCACCTGCAGGCCGATCCGGGGGTACTCCGGATTGAACAGCCAACCGAAGGAGATGATGACGATCTCCACCACGATGAGCCAGAGCCCTCGCTTCAGCAGGAACACAGCGGTCTCCCGGGTGCTTTTCCGCTGGTGGATGAACCAGGCCGATGTTCCCGCAAGGAACACGAAGACCGGAGCGCAGTAGTGCGTGATCCAGCGGGTGAAAAACACCGGGATGGTCGTTGCCTCCGGATCGGTGGGATCGTACAGGAAGACATCGGCGTGGAAATAGTCACGCACATGGTCCAGCGCCATGATCACCATCACCAGTCCACGTAGCAGGTCGATCGATACGATCCGGTTGACGGTTGCTTTTGACACGCGGCGAACCTACAGGAATTCAGGCTTCCACGGACCATCACGACCAGCACAGCCCATCATGCATGGGGCCCCGCTGTTCAATTGCAGTGATGGCGGTCTCCAATGGGCTGTCCATGCTCGAGGGGGGGGGGCGCCAACTCTGGCAAGCTTCAGGAAATTCCGTGCGCTGGGATGGCACGGTTGGAGGCGCACCCGCGCCAACGGGCATCCACGTATGGAAGGTGG
>JAHEFL010000518.1 GCA_024640205.1 Flavobacteriales bacterium
GCTCTTGACGACGTATTTCTCCGAAAAGGATGTCGTGCGGTCCTGGTCCATGTAAAAGATCTTTTCCACGGTGCGCTTGTCCTTCTTGCCATCCACGACGAGGGTGATGTTCATCGTCAGGTACACGGCACTGCTCTTTACACTGCTCCTACGCACATTGTAGGTCTTTACCTTGAAATTGCCCTCCACCGTATAGCGCTGATCGGCGAACACGATGATGGATTCCTTTCCTTCGGCCTTGTTCAGGCTCGCGGTTACATCCGGACCGGTCCGGACGTCCTCCTTTTCGGTGACCTTGATGTTCGTCAGCGTTAGCTGGGTTTGCGCTGATACAAGGAAGGAAAGCGCCAAGGATAGGACGGTGATCGGAGTGCGTAGCATCGTGTACCTGTTTTTAGTTTTGATCCGGTACAGCAATTGCTGAGCCGAATTCTCATTGGACCAAATTAACTCAACCATACGATCATGAAAGTAGAGACCCGTTCCCTGTTACTCGGAGCCGCATTCGCACTCACCCTTGGAATCGGATATGGATTCCGCCCGAGCCCGGAGCCTGCAGCGTACACCTATCGTCAATTCTCCACGATAGAGAGCGTGGTACCCGGAGGTATCGGTCGTTCGCGCGTGATCATCAGTGACGAAGGCGACCAGGAGGTCGGCAAGGACCTGCTCAACTTCTACAGCATGGTGGGGATCAACTTCAAGAACATCGCGAACAACGATCGCATGATCGTGGAGACCATCAACAATTATGTGGCCGACGGCTGGGAACTTCACACGGTGACCACTGGAGTGAACAGCGCTGCGGAAGGCAAGGGAGGAACGGGCATCTTCATCACCCGGTACCTGCTCCGCAAGCCGCTCTAAGCGTCATCGCCTTGTAGTTCCGGATCCCTGTCGATCACAGCCAGGGCTTCCAGGTATTTGTCGATATACCGGTCCAGTTGTCGTGCCTTGTACTGCATGACATAGCGCGGGTGTTCTAAAGGCACGATGCGCTTGAACAGGCCGAGGCGTTCGTTCAGCCGACTGAAGTATGAGGCGTTCTTACCGGTGCCTATGCACATGACCACATCGGTACGCATGCCACATTGAACGAGGGTTTGCAGCCAGTTAATGATGAAGGGAGTAACGGCCTGTTCCAGCTCCTTGTCATCATAGTAGTTCAGGTTTATGTCCGTGCCCTTCGGTCCCGTCTTCACGAAGCCGAGCGGGCAGATGGCATGCACATACACCCTGTCGTAAAAGCTCTTCGCACCACCAGCCGCACGTATCATCCGATAGAAGAAGTCGCTGCTGGGTTCGTGCGTACGCAGCCCGTTCACAGGAATTCCCAGATCGCTTTCGCAGCGCTTGGTATCGGTGAAAGAAAGGCCGGTGCTGCCAGCGCCCAGGCGACCGGGGTTTATGCCCAGCATCAGGACGCGTTCGCGGTCGTCGCTGTAGTACTTGCGGTGGAACAGGGTCACAATGCGGTGTACCTCGTTCCTATTCTCGCCATTGAACGGGTCGAGCACACCGACGCCTTCGGGCAGGATGTGCTGCTCCAAGGAGAAGGAAAGCACATGCTTCAATAGTTGGTCGGCAAGGTGCGCCATGAGGTGGAGCAAGTTATGGCGGCGATGAACCCAACGGCTGGAGCTATACCACCCGCTTGCTCCGGATCAGGCGAATTGCCAACGCTTCGCGATCCGCACCAGATGCAGCATGATGGGCACTTCGATCAGCACACCCACCACGGTGGCCAGAGCCGCGCCGCTGTTCAGGCCGAACAATGCGATCGCCACTGCCACCGCCAACTCGAAGAAATTGCTCGCGCCGATCATGCTGGCCGGTGCGCAAGTGCGATAGGGGAGTTTCAGCAGACGCCCGCCTTTCCAGGTGAGGAAGAAGATGAAGTAGGTCTGCAGTGCGAGTGGGATGGCGATCAACAGGATATGGAACGGGTCCGCCATGATCCTGCGACCTTGGAAGGCGAACAGCAGGATAAGCGTGACCAGCAGTGCCGCAATGGACAGGGGCTTCAACCGGGGTAGGAATTGACTTTTGAACCAGGCCTCGCCGTGCGAACGGATCAGCCAACGATTGGTGACGTACCCGGCCACCAGCGGGATCACCACGAAGACGATGACCGAGGTACTG
>JAHEFL010000519.1 GCA_024640205.1 Flavobacteriales bacterium
CGGCTAAGGCCGGGATATGCGGCTCATCGCTGAGGAACCCGTGATCGAGCACTTCGGTGTTCTTCACATAAGATGACCCGAGCACGCGTGCTTCCACGGTAAGGGTTCCATTCAGGAGCGTATCCATCCCGGCCGGAAGCACGAACCGCAGCATATGAGGTCTTCCCGTGCCACCGTATGGTCGGCAGGGTACGATCGCATCCCCATTGGGCGGGAGCCGTTCGCCTGAAGGCAGCACCAGGGCCAGCGCTTGCATCGGAAGGTTCTCGATCGGTACGACGGTCACTTCGAGCGATCCATTGCGCACGGCACCGCGGTACGCATGGAACACCTTGGGCACATCCAGCATCCGGCGGATGGCCTCCTGATTCCTGTAGTAGATACCGCGATCGAGCTCCTTGTACGGGAATTCGCGGTATACGGTGGCCGAGGCGGAATCCAAGGCACCGGACAGTGCGGAAAATGTGCTGTCCAGGTATTCCTTTCGCGACAGGCGCTCCAGATGATGGATATACGCACCGAACAACGCAGGGTCCTTGAACAGCTGGTCATGAAGGTCGTCCTGTTCCCGGGCGGCACCGGTATAGCGCCACGCCCCGGCAAGCGCCTTGGTCGGAAAGGCGCTGAAGCTTTCGTAGGCCACCGGTTCGAGGCGGTGCGCGACCGGGTCGAAATGGAACTTCACGTCGCTCCAGTCCATGCTGTGGTGCCCACCGATGAGGTCGATGATGGCGTGCCGGCGTGCCATGCGATCCACGTCGAACACGGCACTGGCGGGCACTTCGGATCGACGGAAGCGGTCGAGCAGTTGCACGGCCTCCTCGAACGCGGCCATCATCAACGTATCGGATCGCAATGAGGAAGTACCGTACGCATCGACGGCTGCGGCCTGATAGCTGGCGAAGGCCTCCTCGTAGCGCCGCCCCTCCATCGCATTCAAACGGTGCACCCAGAACAACCCGGGGTCGAAGCGTAACAGCGGTCCACGAAGACGATCATTGTGTTCAACGAGCTCCTCTCCGAAATGCTCCTCGAACGCATAGACGCCAAGGTCGTCGCCGTTGAAGCGCACCTTGCAGAACCCGTAGCGCAGGGCCATGATCCCTTCGCCCGCACTGATGCGGTGGTAGAACCAATCCGTGAGGTAGTTCCGTGTTCCAGGGTGCTGCAAACTGAATCGCTGCATGCCCAGGAAGGCACCGCTCTTCCGGGCGATCACGCGAAAGCTCCACTTGCTTCCCTGGACATGATCGGACAGTTTGCCTTTGATCCGCACGCGGCCCTTGAAGCTGTGTCCATTGTAGTTGAACGAAGCGTCGACGTAGTCATTCCCCTCGGGCATGATCACGCCTCGTTCACGAGCGGCCTCCACCACGCTCTGCAAGGCTTCGAGGTCGGCCTCGTCCACGTCGATCTCCAACACCGTTGGCTCGATCGCGAAGCTTGCCGGATAGTTCACCACCCATTGCTTCAGGAAGGTGCGCAGCCCTGGATGCTCCCTGCTCTTCAGGAATTTGTCGGCTGTGATCGCGGCGGCAATGGCCAGGAGCAGCAGTGCGATGGTGATCCGTAGGCGGCGTTTCATACTGGTGGAGCGTGCAAAGGAAGGGGATCGGAGCGGATCAACTGGTCGCAGGTCCAATGACGGTCACTCCATCGTTCTCCGCTTCGATCTCAACATTCTGTTTCTCGGCAGCGGTGCCTGCATTCAGGATCTCCTCCTCCGTGAGAAGTGTCATGATGAACAGAAGAATGATGGTGAAGGGATTGAGCGAACCATTCAACCACGACTCGTACAGCGACGAGAACATCACCGAGATCATCACAGCAAATGCCACAGGCGTGTGCTTGCTGGCCTTCACGAACATGAGGATAAAGCTGCGGAAGTAGATGAGAATGCCCATGATGCCCGTGTTGAACCACATGGTGAGGTACGAGTTATGCACCCCGCCGTGGTGCCCTTGTGATCGGAGGTACGGGTAGTGCTGCCTCATGATGTACTCGTCGTTCCCGAAACCGCCACCGAAGAGGAAGAATCCACCATCGTTGATCTGGTTCCAGGCGAAATTCCAGGCGAAGTACCGACCTGATCCATCCTCCAGGGTCTCTACACGCAGGTAATTCTGCAGACCCAGTGCATAG
>JAHEFL010000520.1 GCA_024640205.1 Flavobacteriales bacterium
TGTGGCGGTGCCGGTGTTCCATCGTGACCGTCCACTGGCCTTCCTGCTCATCGGTGACATCGACGAGGAGGAGCAGCGGATGAGCCCCACGGTGAAGCACCTCAATTTCATCCAGACGCTGACGAACCTGATCGTGGTGGCGATGGAGAACAAGCGACTGGCACGCCAGGAATTGCTGCAGGAACGGGCGAAACGGGAGCTGGAACTCGCCGCGGAAATGCAGTCGATGCTGGTGCCTCGGGACCTTCCGCATACCGAACGCTTCGAGGCGGCGGCCTGGTACCAGCCGCACAGCCAGGTGGGCGGTGACTACTACGACCTCATCGTATTGAACGAGGACGAAGTGGTACTCTGCGTCGCGGATGTGAGCGGCAAGGGGATCGCGGCAGCACTGCTGATGAGCAATTTCCAGGCGAACATCCGGGCCATGGCACACCGTGCCGGCAAGGACATGGAACAGCTGGTGCACGACCTGAACGACCGCGTATTCACCAATGCGCGCGGGGAGCGCTTCATCACCTTGTTCCTGGGCCACATCGACCTGCGCACCCACGCCATGACCTATGTGAACGGCGGGCACAATGCGCCCTTGCTGCACCAAGGCGATACCATTACCCCGCTCCATGACGGCTGCATCGCCATGGGCATGATGCATGAACTACCCTTCCTGAAGGTGGGCAACACACAAGTGGATCCGGGGTCAACGCTGCTCTGCTACACCGATGGCCTGGTGGAGCAGGAGGACAAGCACGGGAAGGAATTCGGGACGGAACCCTTGGAACGTGTTCTCACGGACCTGTCCTCGGCCAGCGCCTCCAGCATCAACGATGCCTTGATCACGGCCTTCGGCTCGCATCGCGGAGGGCAACCCTACCTGGACGACATCGCCCTGCTCACCTGCTGCATCCGCTAAGCCAGGCACGCTCAGGCCTCCACCGCCCTGGCCACCTTCACTTCCGGATACTTCAGGTCCAGGAGCACCACCATGGCCGTGAAGGCCCAGAAGGGTACCGAGGCCTTGTCCAGGTCCAGGAAGTTGTTGAGGATGCCGTGCAGGTAGTAGGTGACGAGCCCCAGGAACACCGCCGCCAATAAGCCGCGATCGGCTCCCACCGGCATGCGGGCATACAGGCGCATAGCGCGATAGGACGTCACGACGATCAGCGCCACCATAAGGAGCATGCCGAGCACCCCCTGCTCGCTGAGCGGCCCCAGGTACTCGCTGTGGGCATTGCCCTGCACGCCGAAGTTGGTGCTGATGATGGTCCGGTCCGCAGAGGCTTGGAACGGTGCGTACTCGAACATGTAGGTGCCCGGTCCCCATCCGAAAACGGGACGTTCCATCCACATGCGCAGCGCGGAGTTCCAGCGATTGATGCGCTCCAGGTTGGAAGCATCGCTGGAGATGTTGGAGATGGACTGGACGTGCTGCCCCAGATCATCGGAGGATTCCTCGCGGTTGCGCTCCATGGCGATGGTGATCTGCTCCTGGTTGGCCCAGTACGCACCACCCACCGCCACCGCACCCACCACCAGCACCCACACGGGTATCCTCAGGCGCATCACAAGGAACAGCCCCAGCGCGCCTACCAGGCTTACCCAGGCGGCCCGCGTGTAGGAGAACACCAAAGCCGTAACCAGCAGGGCCAGCAGGAAGAAGGCCACGCCCCGCCGCGTCCGTGAATACTCGGGCATACCCACGGATGCGACCATGAAGGGAATGAAGAATGCCAGGATCGCACCGTAGCTCGTGTGGTCCTTGAAGAAGGGCTCCATCACCCAGTGGCCCGGATCGTGCGCGAACTCATAGCCCGCATGCCGCACCAGCGTGTACACCATCACGATCACCAATCCGCCCATGTAGGCCCACACGAAACGATGCATGTTGCGCTGGTCCTTGAAGAGGCGCGTCGCCACGAAGTACATCGTGGTCACGAACCAGAGCCGGGCGAGGAAATACTTGAGCGATACCATGGGTAAGCTGCTCGGCACGATGCACACCAGCATCCAGACGAGCTGCGCCACGATGACCCAGGTGACGGGATGCGCCAGCACCTTGGCGTCGATGACGTTCCGCTCCAGGCTCAGCTTCAGCAGGAAGAGCAGCATGATGCCCACCATGAGGGGTTCCGTGGGCAG
>JAHEFL010000073.1 GCA_024640205.1 Flavobacteriales bacterium
CGTTGACCGCGGTGAACGCAGGTCCTGACCAACAGCGATGTGGTACGACCGCCACACTGGCAGCGACCTTGCCGGCACCAAGCCTTCAAGGTACATGGTCCGTGATCACAGGGAGTGCCGTTTTTGCGAACCCGAACAGCCCTACCACTACGGTCAGCGGATTGTCGTTCGGTACGAACACGTTGCGATGGACCGTCAACTTCGGTACTTGTGGAACGGCCTCGGATGATGTCATCATCACCGCGTTCAATCCTTCCCAGCCCGCCGCGAATGCCGGCCCCGGACAGCAGCTTTGCACACCGAACAACCAGACCACGCTGGCCGCCAATACAGCGGTATTCCCGGCAGTTGGTACCTGGACCGTCGTGAGCGGCGCCGGTGTGTTCGTGAACCCGAACTCTCCTACGACCCAGGTGACCGGGCTTGTCGTCGGGCAGAACACCTTCCGGTGGACGATCAACAACGGTCCATGTGGCACGCCGACCTCGAATACGATCACGGTCCAAGTGTATGATTACGCGCTTCCTGCGGCCTCAGCTGGACCTGATCAGTTGTACTGCTCGGTTCCTGCTTCCGTTCAAATGAATGCTCAGCCATCCAACGGATTCTGGACCGTTGTAAATGGGACCGGGGTATTTGCGGACCCGAACTTCAGGAACACGACCATCACCGGATTGAGCACTGGCATCAATACCTTCCAGTGGACCATTTTCAACGGTCCTTGTGATCCTCCCACTACGAATGACCAGATCAGTGTCATTGTATATGATCCCACGGCCGCTCCCGCCAATGCGGGTCCGAATCAACAGGTCTGTGCCTCTTCCACGACCTTGGCGGGCAATGCGGCTAC
The DNA here is from genome assembly GCA_024640205.1 of Flavobacteriales bacterium. GTDB lineage: Bacteria > Bacteroidota > Bacteroidia > Flavobacteriales_F > PHOS-HE28 > PHOS-HE28. The sequence goes on from JAHEFL010000073.1 coordinate 851, forward strand.
TGCACCTGGTACGGGTCAATGGATCCTGGTGAGCGGGGCAGGAACCATCACTGCTCCCAATAGCCCGACGAGCACCGTGACCGGGCTTGGTTTCGGGAACAATGTGTTCCGATGGACCCTGAGCAATGGTCCTTGTGGAACGACGAACAGCCAAGTAACCATCACACGGTTCGACCCTGCCGCTCCATCCGCGAATGCCGGTCCGGATCAGAATCTCTGTACCCCTGTCGGACTCTCGATCGTGACCGCGACACTTGCGGGGAACGCGGCTGCAGCTCCTTCAACAGGACTTTGGACCTTGGTGAGTGGCACAGGCACCATTACGACACCTACCAGTCCAACCACCACGGTCACGGGTATGCCGGTCGGAACCCACGTTCTACAATGGACCATTACGAACGGCCCTTGCATACCCAATTTTACTTCCGATCAGATAACGATCAATGTTTTCGATCGCACCGCACCGGTGGCCAATGCGGGACCCGACCAACAACTCTGTGCCCCTGTGGCCAGCGTGACGCTTGCTGCCAACTTGCCGGTTTCTCCAGCTACCGGTAGTTGGACCCTCGTCAGCGGTACCGGGAACTTCGCCAATGCGAACAGCCCGACCACCACGGTCACGGGCATGTCCATCGGGAACAACGTGTACCGTTGGACCACGAGTAATGGAACTTGCCCATCGGGGATCACATCGGATGATGTGATCATCCGTCTCTTCGACCCGGCCGCTCCGGCCGCATCCGCTGGACCGGATCAACAGATCTGCGGTAGCTCATCAGTAACACTGGCTGGAAGCGCGGCAAACTTCCCGGCGCTCGGAACATGGACCTTGGTGAGTGGAACGGGCGTGATCGTCAATCCGAACAGCCCGACCTCCGCGGTCAATGGTATCGGGGTCGGTGAAAGTGTGTTCCAGTGGACCGTCAACAACGGACCCTGCGGAACGAGTTCAGACCAGGTAAGCATCTTCCGCTTTTCGAACACCAATGCGATATCCAATGCAGGTCCCGATCAGAGCATCTGTGTCCCGGTCGCTCCGAACGTGGTGACCATGGCAGGAAGCGCGGTCACTTTCCCCGCAATTGGGACCTGGACCATTGTAAGCGGAGGCGGTACCATCGTGTCCCCGAACAGCCCCACCACACAGATCAACAACATGCCGGTGGGCATCAACGAATTCCAGTGGACGGTGAACAATGGTGCATGTATTCCAAGCATCACCACGGACAATATCAGGGTGTTCGTATACAGTGCCGGTACACCCATCGCCAATGCGGGCCCTGATCAGAACCTATGCTCAGTAAGCGGTTCCACTACGATGGCCGGTAGTTCCATCATCGTGCCTGCCACCGGACAATGGGTGCTCGTCAGTGGTTCCGGAACCATAGCGAACGCGTCGGATCCTTCCACCTCTGTAAGCGGTCTTGGGGTTGGCCAGAACATCTTCCAGTGGACGGTCAGCAACGGGCCTTGTGCCAATGGGTTGACGACGGACCAGATGAGCATTTTCGTTTACGATCCGAACAACCCTTCCGCGGATGCGGGGCCCAGCCAGAGCTTGTGTACATCGGCGGGCAATACGATCACTCTGAACGGAAGTAACGTCATATTCCCGGCCGTGGGCGTCTGGTCGGTATCGGGGGGACCAGCGACCATAGTCGATCCGAACAGCTCGACCACCTTGGTCACGGACCTCGGTCCTGGTACGTACTCCTTTACATGGACCGTGGACAACGGTGTGTGTCCGAACCCGATCACGAGCAGCACTTCCATCACGATCGTAGCTGATGGTACGGCTCAGCCCGCGAATGCAGGTCCCGACCAAAGCCAATGCGGTACCGCAGGCTCGTTGGTCATGGCTGCGAATACACCCACCGGTGTTGCGACCGGCTCATGGACCGTGGTGCAGGGCACCGCTACGTTCAATGATGCGACCTCACCCACGGCTTCTGTTAGTGGACTTTCCATCGGAGTGAACATCCTTCAGTGGAACATCGACAATGTTGATTGCGGGATCACGACGGATCAGATGAGCATTTTCGTCTACGACCCGAACAATCCTGTTGCCGCGGCGGGAGCGGATCAGCAATTGTGCACCCCTACGACGAGTACCACGTTGACCGGAAGTTCACTTACCGTGCCGGCCGTGGGCCAATGGACGCTCATCAGCGGTAGCGGTTCGATCGCCAATCCGAATTCACCTACCACCGCGGTCAGCGGCCTCGGATTGGGTGAGAATGTATTCCAGTGGCAGGTGAACAACGGTGTCTGTACGAACCCGATAACGACCGACCAGATCAGCATCTTCTTGTATGATCAGTCGGCCGCGGCTGCTGATGCCGGACCTGATCAGGAGATCTGCACACCCACCACCAGTGTGACCATGGCAGGCAACAGCCCTGTGGCTTCAGCTATCGGCACTTGGAGCTTGATCAGTGGTGGAGGTACCATCGTTGCTCCCAATTCACCGACATCTTCGATCACCGGTCTCCCGGTGGGGATCAATGTGTTCGAATGGTCCATCAACAACGGTACCTGTGGCACTACAACGAGCCAGGTGACGATCCTGGTCTTCGATCAGAACAACCCTGACGCCAATGCAGGACCGGACCAGGAACTGTGTACTCCAACATTGAGCACGACGTTGGCTGGAAGCGTATTGACCATTCCTGCTACCGGTCAGTGGACGCTCATTTCCGGAAGTGGTACGATCACGGATCCGGCTTCACCGACCTCCACGGTAAGTGGTCTGGCAGTTGGGGAGAACATCTTTGAATGGTCCGTAAGTAACGGCAACTGTGCCAACGCGAGCACCTCGGACCAGGTCAGCATATTCGTATTCGACGATGCGAACGCAGATGCGGACGCAGGCCCCGATCAGGAATTCTGCACCCCGGTCTCAAGTGCCACACTGAGCGGGAATGCGCCCATCTTCCCTGCCACAGGAGCATGGACCATTATTAGCGGCTCCGGTGTGATCGCGGACCCGACTTCACCTACTACGATCATCACCGGCTTGACCGTCGGGGTCACCGTATGCGGCTGGACGGTCAGCAACGGCCCGTGTACTGGTGGCATCACCACGGACCAGGTGAGCATATTCATCTTCGATGAGAACAATGCAGTTGCTGATGCCGGGCCGGACCAGGAGTTGTGCACTCCGACAACGAGTACCACGCTGGCGGGCAATGCGCCGATATTCCCGGCTAGCGGTCAGTGGACGCTGGTGAGCGGTGGTGGTGTGATCACGGACCCGACCGATCCAGCTTCGACCGTTACCGGATTATTGATCGGGGAGAACATTTTCGAATGGACCATGAGCAATGGACCATGCGCGAACGGTATCACAACCGATCAGGTCAGCATATTCCTGTTCGATTCGAGTAATCCAGTGGCTGATGCAGGACCCGACCTGGAGCAATGCACACCGAATACGAGCATCACACTGTTCGGCAGTTCCGTGACATTCCCTGCGACCGGACTCTGGACCCTGGTGAGCGGAGTTGGTACGATCAGCGATCCGACCTCCCCGATCACAACGGTGACCGATCTGGGAGTAGGCCAGAATGTATTTGAGTGGACCGTCAGCAATGGACCATGCACGAACGGGATCACGAGCGATCAGATCGATGTGTTCATTTTCGATCTGAACAACCCGCCGCCGAATGCCGGTCCTGATCAGGAGCTCTGTACCCCTACATTAAGTACGAGCCTTGCAGGTAGCGTGAACATATTCCCGGCTTCAGGAACCTGGACGCTGCTCAGCGGACAGGGAACCATCGTTTCGCCGAATGACCCGAACTCACAGGTCACTGATCTTGGGGTGGGTGAGAACATATTCGCCTGGACCATCAGCAATGGACCTTGCGAGAACAGTGGCGGTTTCGACGTGGTCAGCATCTTCCTGTTCGACGAGAACAACCCGGATGCGGATGCCGGTGCTGATCAGGAGCTCTGTACGGATGTCATGACATCCACCACCTTGCAGGGAAGCCCGGTCACGTTCCCCGCTGCGGGACAATGGACCCTGGTAAGCGGTACGGGCATCATCGTGAACCCCAGTGATCCGAACACATCGGTGATCGATCTGGAGATCGGAGAGAGCGTGTTCGAGTGGACAGTAAGCAACGGTCCTTGCGGAAATGCATCGACAAGTGACCAGGTCAGCATCTTCATCTTCGATTCGAACAACCCGGATGCCGCGGCGGGTCCGGATCAAGACCTGTGCACCCCGATCACCAGTGCGACCATGACTGGAAGTGCATTGGTATTCCCGGCGGTGGGTACCTGGACCATCCTCTCCGGAACGGGGACGATCACGGACCCGAACGACCCGAACACTACCATCACGGGCCTCGGGGTCGGTGTGATCGAGGTGGAATGGTCGGTGTACAATGGTGCGTGCGCCAACAGCCTCACCAGCGATACGTTGACGATCACGCAGTATGACGGGACCAATCCTATTGCGGATGCCGGTGCGGACCAGGAGCTCTGCACACCGGATGCGACCACCACAAGCACCAATCTGCAAGGGAGCAATGTGATATTCCCAGCTGTGGGGTCCTGGCAATTGGTGAACGGAACGGGTACGATCGCGGATGTGAACGACCCCAACTCGGCCGTAACAGATCTGAGCATCGGCGAGAACATCTTCCTATGGACCGTGACCAATGGCGTTTGTGCGGATCCTTTGACGACCGATCTGGTCAGCATCTTCGTCTTCAATGAGGACAATCCGGATGCGGATGCCGGCCCCGACCAACAGGTATGCACACCCTTGACCAACGCATTCCTCGCTGGCAGCGACATCACCCTGCCCGCGCAAGGAACATGGACCCTTATCAGCGGAAGCGGGACCTTCCAGGATGCATCCGATCCTTTGACCGAGGTGACCGGGTTATCCATCGGTAACAACGTCTTCGAGTGGAGCGTGTACAACGGATCATGCGCCAACAGCAACACGAGCGATCAGGTCACTATCGCACTGTTCGACGCGGATGCGCCACCTGCGGATGCCGGACCCGATCAGGAGTTCTGTTCACCGGACGACATGGCCACACTGTCCGGGAACGTGCCCGTGGGTGCCGCAGTGGGTACCTGGTCGCTCGAGCAAGGCACAGGTTTGATCGCCGATCCGAACAGTCCAGTCACGGATGTCAGTGGTCTTTCCATTGGTGAGAACATATTCAGCTGGACCATCGTGAGCGGTGTGTGCGTGACAACCACCGACCAGGTGAGCATCTTCGTATTTGATCCGGACAACCAGGATGCAATGGCCGGGCTGGACGTCGAATTGTGCACCCCGGAGGACAGTGTGTTCATGGCCGGCAGTGCGGTGACCTTCCCTGCTCAAGGTACCTGGACATTGATCAGCGGTGCGGGTACACCGGTTGATGCCAATGACCCGGGTACGCTCATTGAGGCACTGGGTATCGGTGTGAACGTGTTCGAGTGGTCGGTATACAATGGCCCATGCGCCAATAGCCTGACGTCGGACCTGGTGAGCGTCACGCTCTTCGCGGACACCACGGCCGCGGCGAACGCCGGTCCCGACCTGGAATCATGCATACCCATATGGGAGATACAGTTGCAGGGTGAAACTCCCCCTGCTCCAGCAGAAGGGACCTGGACATTGATCGCAGGTGCCGGCCTCATTGCTGAGCCCAATAATCCGACGACCATGATCACGGGCCTCGAACAAGGAGTGAACACCTTCGTTTGGACCCTGGAATGGGATCCATGCCCGAATAATGGTATCCTCACCGATACCGTGAACGTGCTGGTTTACGATCCCACTGCACCGGTCGCTGATGCCGGTCCCGATCAACAACTCTGCACCCCGGATACCACCACTTTCCTGGAAGGGAACATTCCGGAGGACCCTGGGGTAGGTACCTGGACCGTACTGAGCGGGGGCGCAACAGTGGTTGATGTGAATGATCCGACCTCGGAGGTCACCGGCCTCACGGTGGGTGTACATGAATTCCTCTGGACCATTTACAATGGGGATTGCGGATTCGGGCCACCAAGCACCGATACGGTAGTGGTTTCGGTTTATGACAGTACTGCACCGAATGCTCAAGCAGGCAATGACATCAGTTGGTGCACACCCACGAACAGCGCTGTCCTTCAGGCGAATGATCCAGTCTTCCCGGCAGTGGGCACTTGGACGTCACTGACCGGTACGGGCACGATAGCCGACGCCAACGATCCGTTCACCGCCGTCTTCGATCTCGGTGTGGGTCAGCATGACTTCCTCTGGACCATCGATAACGGAGCTTGCGGTTCCAGCTCGGATACGATCAGTGTATTCATCTTCGATGGTGACAGCGAGGCTGCGAACACGGCGCCGGACAAGGAGCTTTGTACGCCCGAGGTGGATACCACCATTGAAGGCAACATTCCCGTGTTCCCTGCG
>JAHEFL010000074.1 GCA_024640205.1 Flavobacteriales bacterium
TTGTGAATGAACGATCCGAAGGCAGCTGTATATCGAACGATATCCAACGGCGTCAGGCCCTCGCCGGGTGTACCTCCGATGGTGCCGCGTATCCCGGAGATGGATCGGATCAGTGTCATGGCTTTTTATCAGTTTAACGTGATGCCACCCATCCAGGGGAGCCGCACAAAACTATTCGTCCGTCAGGAAGCGATCCCGTGGAAAGTGAACACGAGAATTCGAGGATCGTGCACCGCGACTTGTTCAAAATAGATGGGACCACATCTCGCCCCCGGTTAGAAGCGGCTAATTTTGCTGGAGCAGCATGCGGACCGCAACGCTGCCGAAACATGAACGAAGGCCACCTCCCCTTACCCGACCGTGACGACCGGCAGGACTGTGTCGAGCGGTACGAGGCCATGCTCCATAAGAACGACCACTATTTCTTTGATGTGGAGGAGTTCGAAGTGATCATAGAGCACTATCTGGAGACCAACGAACTCCGCAAGGCCAAGGAGGTCCTGGACTATTCCAGGGAGCAACATCCCGGATCGCTGGACCTGCTGTTCTGCGAGGCACATGTGATGATGAGCATGGGCAAGTTGAACCGGGCGTTGGAGGTACTGGACATCATTGGCCGGATGGAGCCCTTCAACGAGGAGGTGCACCTGCACAAGGCCGGGATATACAGCCAGCTGAGGAACCACCGCCGCTCGATCGAACATTTCAAACGGGCCATTGAGCTGGCAGAGGAAGGATTGGACGATATTCATTTGGATCTGGCCTTTGAGTATGAGAATCTGGAGGCATTCGACCTGGCGATCGACTGCTTGAAGAAAGCCCTGGAATTGAATCCGGAGAACGAGGCGGTGATGTACGAACTCGCCTATTGCTACGAGCTGGCCGACGCACACGAGGCTGCGGTCGTGTTCTTCCAGGAATTCACGAACGAGCATCCATACGCCTTCGTGGCGTGGTACAACCTGGGCAATGCCCTGGCCCGATCGGAACGGTTGACGGAAAGCAATGTGGCCTTGGATTATTGCATTGCCATTGAGGACGGTTTTACCTCGGCTTATTACAGCAAGGCACGGAACCTACTGGTACTCGGGGACCATGCCCAAGCAGTGGAGTGTTACAAGGAGACTGTGGAACATGATGGCCCACAGGCCATTACGTTCAGTTATATGGGTGAGTGCTACGAGAAGATGGGGCGATACGAGCAGGCCCTGATCCATTATGATCAGGCGCTGGCCTTGGACCCGAACTGGGTGGATGCATGGATCGGTCGCGGCGTGGTAAAGGACCTCCAAGGAAGAAGCGAGGAAGCGATCAAGGACCTGGAGGTGGCCGTGAAATTGGCACCGGAGAACAGTGATGCCTGGTCCTACCATGCAGCGGCGCACGCGAAGGCACTGCACTTCGAGGATGCGCTGACCTCATACGAGCGTCTGAACTCTCTTGAGCCGGAGAACCTGGATGGATGGCTGGACCATTCCGAACTGCTCTTGAACCTGAAAAGCCCGGAAGCTGCACTGACCAAATTGCAGGAAGGCGAGTACGTCCATAAACTGGACCCTCGCTATCGATACCGCATGGTGAGCCTTATGTTGCGATCCGGCAAGGAGCAGCAGGCCTTGTTGGAGCTGGAGGAAGTATTGACCGTGGATCATGCGGGCCATACCATGCTGCTGGAGCACTTTCCTGCTGCGGCCCACATGCCGCAGATCATCCATTTGATGGAATTATACCGCCGATGAATTATTCCCTTACCCACATCCCCACCAGGACCGAAAAGGTGCGGGACGATGGGGTCACCATGGTGATGGACAAGGGTATGTCCATGCGGCAGGCGGAGGATATGATCGGGTCCTGTGGTCATCTGGTCGATATCGTGAAACTGGGGTTCGGCACGTCGTTCATCACGCCCAAGCTGAAGGAGAAGATCAAACTTTACCAGAAGGCGGATATGAAGGTGTACCTCGGAGGCACCCTTTTCGAGGCATTCGTAGCGCGTGGCATGTTCAAGGACTACCGGAAACTCCTTGGCAAATTGGGATTGGATACGGCCGAGGTGAGCGACGGGTCCATCACGATGAGCACCAAGGAAAAATGCGGGTTCATCAGCACGCTGGCAAAGGATTTCACGGTATTGAGTGAAGTGGGCTCCAAGGAGACCGGGATCCTGATCAGCCCGGCCAAGTGGGTGCGCATGATGCGAACGGAGCTGGACGCCGGAAGCTGGAAGGTGATCGCGGAAGCCCGGGAAAGCGGAACCGTGGGGATCTACCGACCGAGCGGCCATGCGCACACCGCCCTGGTGAACCGTATCCTGGCCAAGATCCCGGCGAAGGATATCCTCTGGGAAGCACCGCAGAAATCACAACAGGTCTGGTTCATCAAACAGATCGGCGCGAACGTGAACCTGGGGAATATCGCTGCCGAAGAGGTCATTCCATTGGAAACATTGCGTCTCGGGCTTCGTGGAGATACCTTTTTCCAATACCTGCCTGAGGAGCTTGCCGAAAAGTTGCGACAGGTCCCTGCCAACGGGAAGTGAACGGCACGGAGCTCGGCAGGAAACGTTTTCTTCGCATCATGAACGCCCTTGCAACAAAGGAGATCGATCCTGCAGAGTTGAAACGCATGCGCGACGAAAATCGCCCGTTCCAATTGGTGGACATCAGGGAACCCTACGAAGCCGAGATCTGCACCCTTGGTGGAGACCTTATTCCTATGGGTGAGGTATTGGACCGATTAGGCGAGCTGCGCAAGGATGTACCTGTGGTGATGCATTGTCGCAGTGGAAGCAGAGCGACGGCCATGATCGAAGCACTCAGCAGTCGTTATGGCTTCACCAACCTGATCAACCTGAAAGGCGGTATCCTCGCCTATGCCCACTCCGCGATGAACCTGCGCGACCGCATCAAGCTATACTTGAAGGGAATGGCCATGGGTGCCGCGGACACGGTGCCGGGGGTTTCGGGCGGGACGATCGCTTTCATTTCAGGTATTTATGAGGAGTTGATCGACTCGATCGGCAGCATTGGTTTCGAAACGCTTGTCACGCTCAGGAAACAGGGTGTCGCCGCTGCCTGGCGACAGATCAACGGCAATTTCCTGGTCACCCTGCTCGCGGGTATCGCTACCAGTATTGTGCTTCTCGTTCGTCCGATCACCTGGATGCTGAAGAACGAACCCGTTCTCTTATGGAGCTTCTTCTTCGGATTGATCGGTGCCAGTGTATGGCTTTGCGGAAGGCTGGTCCGTAAATGGACGGTGGGGCCTTTCATCGGATTCCTCATCGGGACCTGCGCGGCGATCGCCGTGGGCCTGCTCAATGCCAGCCCCGGATCGGATGGACCTCTGTTCTTCTTCCTGGCCGGCTCCGTGGCGATCTGTGCCATGATACTACCAGGCATCAGTGGATCGTTCATCCTCCTGTTGCTCGGTGCGTACGGGCCGGTGCTAAATGCAGTGAAGGAATTCGACCTGTCCATAATCGTTGTATTCGCCGCTGGTTGTGTGGTCGGCCTGATGGCCTTTTCGCGGCTGCTTGGTTGGATGTTCAACCACCATCACGATCTCACGGTCGCCTCGCTTTCAGGGTTCCTGTTGGGTTCATTGACGATCATTTGGCCCTGGAAGGAGGTCCGCAGCGTGAAAACAGTTCACTCAGGCCGACCGGACGAGCATCTGGAGCCCTTTCTTACCTCCAATGTCTGGCCATCGGATTTCAATGCGATCACCGAAATGGACACTCTGCTCGGTATCACGGATAAGGAGCCCCAAGTGTTCCTCGCCATCCTCCTGATGCTCTTCGGAGCCGCACTGCTGCTGGGCCTTGAATACGTGGGATCAGCGCGCCGATGAAGATCTTCGGACTGATCGGACGATCGTTGGGGCATAGCTTCAGCCAGCGCTGGTTCACCGATAAATTCAAGCAGGAAGGACTGGAGTTCCATCGCTATGACCTCTTCGAATTGTCGGATGTGGAGGAATTGATCGCCTTGCTGCGCGATACTTCCGGATTGAGCGGATTGAATGTCACGATCCCGTACAAACGCACGGTGATGCCTTTGCTCGACGAGATCGACCCCATGGCTGCGGCCGTGGGAGCTGTGAACACCATTGCGCTGAGGGATGGCCGCACGATCGGATACAATACGGATGTGGCAGGTTTCAGGGGAACACTTCTACCGATGCTCCAAGGCAGCAAGCCACGTGCGCTGGTCCTTGGGAGTGGCGGGGCCAGCAGAGCGGTCGCATTCGTCTTGCGTGAGCAGGGGATCAAATTCCGCGTGGTAAGCCGCAGCCGCGAGCGTGGTGACCTGACCTGGGACCTTCTGGACCCCACGGTCGTCAAGGTGAGCAAATTGATCATCAACACCACGCCGCTCGGAATGCACCCTGAAGTGGATGCGTGCCCAGATCTTCCATACGATGCGATCGGACCTGACCACCTGTTGATGGATCTCATTTACAACCCCGGGAAGACCTCGTTCCTGAGGCAAGGTGAAGCACATGGTGCCAGCACAGTGAACGGCCAATCCATGCTCGAACTTCAAGCGGAAGAGGCCTGGCGCATCTGGAATTCATAGCCGCACGGGTCCTCTGAATTCCTTCGAGGGCTTCAGGAGCCGTTGAAGAGATCCCCGGGGTCCAACTTCACATATTCGCTGAGCTGGTCATCGTTCCTGGCCACTTCGATCCATTCCACGTAGTTCAGGCCCAGCCTCATCCATAATTCGCAGAAGTATCCTTCCATCGCATACAGGTGCACCCGGTGCCCGCCGTGTTGCCGGGAACCCAAATAGTTCCCATGGATACGCACCAGTTCAAGTCGCTCCGACAAGGGCCGGGCCATGAAGCGCCGTGCAGCCATATCATCCATCACCTCGTGCAGGCGCGGACGATCATCACAACGATGCAGAACAGGAATAGGAACAGGCTGATGCGGTTCACGCCATGCATGAAGCGTAAACTCGAACTCTTGTCCGACGGGCCACGCAAGCTGACCGGGTTCAGGTAATGGAGTATGCGCTTCAGGAACATGGCGTAAGGATCTTCTGATCCGTTCTTAGGGTGGTGAAGTTATAACGACGCTGATCCCACGCGGGATCGGGGGATCATACACCAGTGCGAACACCGGATCTATTTTCGTGTGAAGCAATGGATCCTGCGGAACAACCGACCAAAGTGACCAACTCGGAACAGAGCAAGTTCGACGGACCCATTCCGTACCGAACGAGGGATGGTTCCCTCACACTCCAATGCCTCTCCCCTGCCGTATTCTATCACAGCGTACATGGCGCCGTGCAGGAAAGCACGCATGTGTTCATTCGTGCCGGGCTGGAACAGGCCAGGAGCACTCCGATCGGAATTCTGGAGGTCGGGTTGGGAACCGGCTTGAACCTGCTGCTCACCTGGATCCGATGCCTGGAAGGCAAGTGCACCGTGGACTATACAGCATTGGAACCATTCCCGCTCGAAACCGGCTTGCTGAACGCGCTCGGCTACTGCGAGGAATTGGGATGGCCTGGATTGCACAAGACATACATGCAAATGATGACGGGGTCTTCGGATACCTGGCACGAAGCCGAAGGTGGGTTTCGATGTCGTCGGTTTGCGCAGCCTGTACAGTCGTTCACGGGATCCGGCTCCTTTGACCTGATCTACTTCGATCCGTTCGGGCCCAGGACCCATCCGGAAATGTGGAGCAAGGAGGTGTTTGACAGAATGTACGATGCCCTGGTGTGCGGCGGGTCCTTGGTGACCTATTGTGCTCAAGGCGATGTACGCCGCACCATGATCAACGTGGGATTCGTCGTGGAGCGCCTCGAGGGGCCACCGGGAAAGCGGGAGATGTTACGCGCCTCGAAACCGACCGCATCATGAAAAGTGGCGATCTCACGGTGAGGGTCTATGGACTATTGCGCGTGAACGGCAGCGTCCTGGTCTCCGATGAGGTGATCAAGGGACAGGCGATCACGAAATTCCCGGGAGGTGGGTTGCAGTTCGGCGAAGGATTGATGGACGCTCTGGTGCGTGAGATCCGGGAGGAGATGCGGCAGGAAGCGAGAGATCTGGAACATTTCTATACCACGGACTTCTTTCAGCAGAGCACCTTCCATTCGCATCCGATGCAGGTGATCAGCGTCTATTACACCTTCCGCGTACGGGATCCGTTAGCGATCCCCGTTGCGCGCGCTGCCTTCGGGGGAAGGACCCGCACCGAGGGCCCGGAGATCTTCCGATGGCTCGGTCTGAAGGAGAGCTCAGAGAACGACGTTACACTCCCGATCGATCGGGTCGTGCTGTGCAAATTGAAAGGGATCGATCGATCACACGCTTAGGCGCCGCATCACGGATCGTTCCACCTGTTCAAGGAATACCTCGGGGTCAAGGCTCCGCCAGTTCAATGCATTGAGCGTTCCGCCCAACACGAAGTACTGATCAATATCCCTGGCTTGCAATTCCTCCAGCACGTGCGGCCGGAAATTGAGCAGCGCGATCCAGCCGTCCACCTCATTGGTCTCCTCGAACCATTCGCTATAGTACTCATCGTCGCTGCTGTGGAAATTCAGCACGTTCTCTCCGATCAGGATGAATTTGCTGATGCCATGGGACATCATGTGCTCCACGACGTTCCGTTTCAGGAGCATGATATCGTTGTGCAGGAGGTCGTTCCATTCACCGATCAGCTCCATCACCGAAAAGCCGGCCTCGTAATCAGCGAAGATGACCTTGATGTACAGTGTGCTGCTACCGAAATGATCCCATTGTGGATGGATCACATGATCGTACACCGCATGCGTGAAGTGGAACTCACTGTGTTCCTCACCCAGGAAGGGTGATCGATCATCCTCCTCGGACACGTAGTGATCCCGCCAATTCCAGAACGGCTCAATGTCGTGCATAGGGCGCAAAGTTCGGGTTTGGCAACCGATCCCGACGTCAGGAACTATAACCGGTGGCCTGCTTCGATCGCACGGCGCACACTGCCGTAGTGCCGCAACAGTTCATTCGCCACGGTGGCATCCACCTTCAAGCTTTCCATGACCATACGTGTGCCGCGATCGATCAGCTTATTGTTGCTCAACTGCATATCCACCATGCGATTCCCCTTCACCCGGCCCAACTTGATCATGACCGAGGTACTGATCATATTGAGCACCAGTTTCTGGGCCGTGCCACTCTTCATCCGCGTGCTTCCCGTCACGAATTCCGGCCCCACCACCACCACGATCGGGTGCTTCGCCACCGTAGCCACCGGACTTCCG
>JAHEFL010000521.1 GCA_024640205.1 Flavobacteriales bacterium
GGCGGTTGGCGATGAGGTAGAGAAAGGTCCCATCGTAGAACATACCCCGGGGGGACATGTCATTGTCGATCGGCGTGTCCGGCAGTTCGATCCAACCGAGGTCCATTTCGTTGGTGAGGTCATAGGCGTAAATGCGCTCCTGGTCCCCGTTCAGGTTATCGGTCACATAGAACAGGGTGTCACCCTTGAGGGCGACCCCATAGGGTTGCTCGCCGTGCATCGGCACCGTGTCGATCGGCGTGGGGTCCCCAGGGACCCACTTGTATGCATATGCGAACGGGAACTCGTCGAAGTCCGGGAAGTACATGGTGTACCAAAGCGCATCGCCATCCGCGCACAGGTCACCGATACCGGATGAGTTCCCACCGATCACGGGCGGAAAGGTCCAGGTGTTCATCGACGCGCCAGCGAGATCCACCTCCTGTAACAATGCGCCACCCGTGGTGTAGTCCTTGGCGATGAGGTAGGAGGAAGGACGCTTTACCATCCCGTGGTTGTAATTGAAGCCGGTCGGCAGGTTCCCAAGGATGTTCCCGTCATGGTCGCTGAAGTAAATATCACCGGGTCCATCCGCTCCCAGGAACAGCGTATCCTCGGTCACATGAATGCCCCATAGGCCATCGCTCAGACCCGGGTATGGGATGCTGTCGATGAGGATCTGCGCAGCGCAGTTGAGGGAAATGAACGAGGATGAGAACAGGAGGATCGCGCAACGGATGTATCGTGTCATCCTTCGAAAGTAATGATCGCGATGACGGGACATGGTGGGATCGCGGGGGAAATGGAATGCTACCCGGCGGCAGCATGGTGTTGATAACTGGGTGACGGGCATCGTTCCGTAACAGGTCGTAGGCGTACCTTCATACCATATCGAACCAAACCTCTATCACTATGGCCGTAGAAGCATATTGTGTAAAGTGCAAGGCAAAGCGTGACATGAAGGACCCGAAGGAGGTCGTTATGGCCAATGGCCGCAAGGCGATGAAGGGCACCTGCCCCACTTGCGGTACGGGCATGTTCAAGATCATGGGCAAGGCCTGAGGGCCTCCCTGACGGAAGGGGCCGCTGTACGCCGATCATTGGTGCATGATGCGCCCTTGGTGGTCCTATGCCCAACGGGCTGGGCTACCTTCGCCGCCCAATGGAGGTCGAAGTGATCCTGGAGCGCTTGGATAGCGCGATCGTGGCAGCATTCAAAGCTGGCAGGGAGATCATGGATGTGTATGGCTCGGAGGTGCTGGTGGAGCGCAAAAAGGATGATTCGCCACTCACCGAGGCCGACACCCGCGCGCATGAAGCCATTGCGGTGATACTGGGGCGAACGGGGCTGCCCGTATTGAGCGAGGAAGGCAGGCACACCCCGCCAACGGAGCGCTGGTCGTGGAGATCCTATTGGCTGGTGGATCCCTTGGACGGGACCCGGGAGTTCGTGAAGCGGAACGGTGAATTCACCGTGAACATCGCGTTGATGCAACACAACGGTGAGCCGGGATCGGCCAATGGTTCGGCCGTACCCATGGCAGGGGTACTCTATGCCCCGGTGAAGGACATCCTGTATTTCGCGTGGAAGGGGGGAGGTGCTTATCGCCAGCATAAGGCCACCTACCAGGCGGGAAACACGATGAAGGAGCGCGTTACCCTGTCGGAGCGATTGCCCTTGGAGCGCAGCGATGCAGCGTTCACGATACTAGCGAGCCGATCGCATCGCGATGCGGATACCGATGCATTCATCCGGAGAAAGGAGCAGGAGCATGACCGGATCAACCTGCTCGGTATGGGCAGTGCCTTGAAATTCGGGCTGATGGCTGAAGGGACGGCCGATGCTTATCCCCGCTTCGCGCCCACGATGGAGTGGGATACCGCGGCGGGGCAGATCATCTGCGAGGAAGTGGGCCTGAGCGTGGTGGATATCGCCACGGAAAAGCCGATGCGTTACAACAAGACCGAACTGGTGAACCACGGGTTCATCGTGCAATGAGAACCAATGGCAACACGAACGAAAAGCAACATCCTTACTCCTGTCGGGAACACCGCAAAGAAGAAGGGGGCCAGGGCCGTCGCATCAGCATCCGGCAAGGCCACCAAGGTTGGCCGTCGCAAAGTGGCATTGATCACCGGGGTCACCGGGC
>JAHEFL010000075.1 GCA_024640205.1 Flavobacteriales bacterium
CGTGCGCACCTTGTCCCAAGCCTTGATCTGCCAGGTGGCCGTGCCGGTGGCGATGTGGTTCCCGGACCCATCCTTCAGTTCCACCACATCGGTATGGTCCACCACACCACTTTCCCGCAAGGGAATTAACACCTTGCTCTCCATGGCTTCACCGATCGGAAGGCTGGTCGCTACGACCGCTTCCTTCCCCTGGTAATGGTATTCCATGTTCAACGTGCGCAGGATCACACGGTACTGCTTCGGATCCAGCTGCTCCAGCAGGCCCAGTCCGCTCGCCATTTCCGAGGCAGTGGCCAACGCACAGGCGTGGATGCCGTTCACGTGGTTACGATTGATCCGCCAGAAAGGCACCCGCACGGAAACCCCTCCATCCGGCAGGGGTGTGACCCGGAAGCCATGTGGCCTGTTGAACGGGATCATGTACGAAAGGACCATGTTCATCCACCAACGGGTGAAGGAGGACTTACGGGCGCGACGCAGGATCGATGGAAGGTGCATTCCTGAAGGTATTGGTCCAAAGGTGCCACATCCTGCCCGGCTTCCGACACGCGCCACTCTACTTTTGCCCTCTTCCAGAGCAAGAAAATGGGATCCAGTGAACGTCATTCCGCTGTAGGCATCCAGATCCGTTTCGCGGACATCGACCTGGCCGGTCATGTGCACAATGCGGTGTACCTGCATTGGTTCGAGCTGGGGCGGATCAAGTTCCAGGAACGGTTCATCGCGTCGGACCATGACTGGCGATCGGAAGGGCTTATCCTGGCCCGGACCGAGGTGGACCACCGCGCGCCGGTCCGGCTCGGGGATGCGATCGAGGTGCTTACGTCGTGCAGCGCGATGGGAAACAAGAGCTTCGTGCTCAACTATTCGGCGGAGCGCATTTCGAACGGCCAACGGATCGTCGTGGCGGAAGGAAGGACCGTGTTGGTATGCTTCAGTTATGAGCAGGATCGGACCATCCCGATCCCGGAAGCGTGGCGTATGGCGTTGGCATCGCTCGTCGTGAACTGAGATCCGCTCATCCGTGGACTTGCGCTCGGCGCGTTAGGCTGGCATGGCTGCGATCCGCACTTCCCTTTCGATCCACGAACTTCACCCGCGACAAGCACGCCGACCATGAACCCCATCACCCTTACCGAACCGGGCACCGTCCTTGAACCCAGTGAACTCGTCCTGAACCCGGACGGCTCTGTCTATCACCTGGCCATGCGACCGGAGCAGGTCGGTGACCTTGTGTTCGTCGTGGGCGATCAGGACCGGGTGAACCGGATCAGCGACCATTTCGAAAAGGTGGAGCACCGGACCCAGCGCAGGGAATTCGTGGCTCACACCGGCGTCCATCACGGCACGCATGTCACCGCGCTGAGCACGGGGATCGGCACGGACAACATCGATATCGTGTTGAACGAGTTGGACGCCTTGGTGAACATCGACCTGGAGAACCGCACACCACGCAAGGAGCATCGTGCGCTGCGGATCGTGCGTCTCGGGACCTGCGGCGCATTGCACGAGGACGCACCGGTGGACACCCGGATAGTAAGTGCTTTCGGCATTGGGATGGACAGCGTGCTGCACTACTACGCTGCCGAGAACACCGACCGTGAAATGCGTCTTCTGCAGGACTTCCTGATGCACACGGAATGGCCGGATAATCTACCTATACCGTACGTGGCACAAGGCGACCCGCGGCTGGTTGAACTCTTGGGCAATGGCAACCGGATCGGGATCACCGTCACGGCCGGCGGTTTCTATGCTCCACAGGGACGGCAACTCCGGCTGCTGCCTTCCATCGATGGCCTCAACGATCGGTTCGGCACCTTCGAGCATGAGGGCCTCAAGGCCTTGAACTTTGAAATGGAGACCAGTGCCTTGTACGGCCTTGGCGGGATGCTCGGGCATAGGGTCTGTACCATGTGCACCGTGATCGCGAACCGTGTACGCAAGGAATACAGTCGCGATCATGAAGGGGCCATCGACCGGATGATCGGGGAAGCCTTGGAGCGCCTCACCGCATGACCGGAATATCGACCATTATTTGACGGAGCGCATTGGAGGGGAACCGAACGTTCCCGATATTTAAGGTCCATTGCATACAACACAGATGACCATGAACACGGAAACTAGGACACCTACACAGATGTACGTTGGCGACCTGCACCACGAACACATGATGTGGCTGAACACGTTGAACTATCGCAAGGAGGAGGTCGCTCTCCTGGAGCGCAGGATGGAGGACATCGTTCGCCGTAGTGATGAAAAGGACGTCATGGCCCAGCTGGAACATTTCCAGAACCAATACATCCGGGAACGCGAAGTGATCGACGTGCTGCGGCACGATATCAAGGAGCATGACAAGCATGTGACCAAGGAGGCGAAGGAGCACCCGATCGCGGTGGATCACGCCAACTTCGTGGAGCACAATCTGCTCAAGGACCGGATGGTGACTTTTGAGAAGCTCTGTAGTGAACTCCGGGATGAGTTCATGCACTGGGTGGAGCGTTGGATGTAAGGACCTCGCGAATACCGGGTCCCACCTTCCGGATCCCATCGCAACCTGCCGTGCAAGTTGAAGGCGATCGCGTTGACCATCTTCATATCGGAACCTGATATGGCTCATGTTCGCTACCTGTGCAGAGTCTCTTCTTTGCCCCCACGGGTATTGTGATGCGGATCCATAGCAGGCTTCGTCTTGTGCGCTAAAGCATTTGGACCGGATCCTCGGCGGGCCTTTTGATCAGGTTGACGAGGGTTGTTCGAAGCATGTTGGTCGGTTCCATCCTCTGCCCGCAAAGCGCAGCGAAGGACCTGACCACGATGTCCGAACCAAGGATCCGATCGATCGATGAGTTCGTGGCCGAACTCCATAAGGGACCAGGTCCGAAGGGCTACCTATCCATCCTGGACCGTGTGGATATCCATTCCATGGACCTTGCTCCCTTTGCCACCTGGGACCCCAAGCACTATACCCGCAATTGCATAGCTCGCACGGACCAATTCGAACTGCTGCTCATCTGCTACGAACCTGGCCAGCGTACAAGCATCCATGACTACTCGACGGAGGAGGCCTGGGTGCATCTTGTGAAGGGTACCTTGATGGATGAACGGTTCGAACACACTACGGACGGAAAGCTCAGAAAGATCAGTTCATCCAAACTGGTACCGGATTCGTTCACGTACCTTCATAACGGATATAGCATCCATCGCTACACGAACGCCAGTACGGAGCGTGCCGTGACGCTTAACCTGTATGCTCGACCGCTGCGCACATGGAAGGTGTATGATGAACGGACCGGAAGCGGACGCACCCGTCACGTGGGGCGTTAGAAAGCATCAGCAGGCGGCTGCCCATCGAACGCCATGTCACCCATGAAAGTCGCTCTGCAGGAGGAGTCCTTGGCACGGATCCGATCCATGCTGTTCTCCACGGCCGCCGAGGGTCTTATCGTGGTGGACGATAGCGGTATCATCCAACTCCTGAATCCCCGTACCACCGCACTGTTCGGATATGACGAGGACGAATTAACGGGGCGGCCCATCGAGGTCCTGATACCGACCGAACGCCGTGGCCGGCATGCACAAATACGGAAAGGCTACCACGAAAACCCGATTGAGCGCCCAATGGGAGCCGGTCTGGAATTGTTCGGCCAGCGCAAGGACGGTAGCACTTTCCCTGTGGAAGTAGGGCTCAACCATTTCACTGTGGATGGTCGCAGATACGTCATGGCACTTATCCATGACATCACGGTGCGTTGGAATGCGGAGAATGAACTGAGGCGAACGAATGCAGAACTTGAGCAACGCGTGCGGGTCCGTACTTCCGAATTGCTCGCGGCTCAGCGTGACCTGCGTCAAGCACTGGAGGCGGAAAAGGAGTTGAATGTGCTCAAGTCGCGTTTCGTGAGCATGGCATCCCATGAATTCAGGACACCGCTCAGCACGATCATGGGATCCGTGGATCTCATTGCGAGGTACAACGAAGGTCCGCAGGGGGACAAGGTGGTGAAGCATGTCACCAGGATCCGGGCCAAGGTCAGGGAACTGACGGCCATGTTGAACGATTTCCTGTCACTGGAAAAGTTGGAGCAAGGGCAAGCGCGTTGTGCACCGGTACAGGTGGACCTGGTCCACTTGTGCATCAAGATGATCGAGGAACTCCAGGATATTGCGAAGCCAGGGCAGGAGATCAATTACGATCATCAAGGCGAGGAGCGCATGGTTTACCACGACCAGCAGATGCTCTCCAACGTGCTTAGCAACCTGTTGAGCAATGCCATCAAATACAGCCCGGAGGACAAGCGTATCGACCTCATCACCTCCATCTCGGATGGTTCAGTAAAGATCACCGTCCGCGATGAAGGAATGGGGATACCGGAACGCGACCAGGAACACCTATTTGAGCGCTTCTTCCGGGCACACAATGCGTTAACGATCCAAGGGACCGGCCTGGGTCTTAACATCGTACGCAAATTCCTTGACCTTATGGGGGGATCCATCCGGTACGAGAGCGAACTTGGCAAGGGCACCACATTCACCGTAGTACTTCCGAAAGAACATGTCGATGAAAACACTTCTTCTGATCGAAGATGATCCGGATGTCCGCGAGAACACCGCGGAGATCCTTGAACTTGCTAATTATAAGGTACTCAAAGCCGAGAATGGCCGCAGAGGTGTTGAACTCGCCCGACAGGAGACCCCGGACCTGGTATTGTGTGATATCATGATGCCCGAGCTGGACGGCTATGGGGTGTTACACCTTCTCGGTCGCGACCCGGCCACCGCGGAAGTGCCGTTCATCTTCCTGAGCGCCAAAGCGGAACGGAGCGATGTCCGCAAAGGCATGGAACTCGGAGCGGACGACTATCTCACGAAACCTTTTGAGGAAAGCGAACTGCTCAATGCGATAGAGGGTCGACTGAAGCGGAGCGACCTGTTCCGAAAAGGCTTCGACCATACGCTGGATGGGCTCAATGATTTCCTGGAGAATGCACGGGGGACGGGCGCGATGACCGAGCTACAGAAGGACCGCAAGTTGCGCCAAGTGGCCCGGAAGGAGATCATCTTCCATGAAGGGGATGAACTGAGGTCGGTGTTCTTCATCAACAAAGGCAAGGTGCGGACCTTCAAAATGAACAACGACGGCAAGGAACTGGTCACCGGACTGCAAGGTGTTGGCGACTTCCTGGGCTACATGAGCGTATTGGAAGGAGGCCGGGTGAGCGAGAGTGCGGAGGCCATGGAGGATACTGAACTCGCGATGATCCCAAGGGAGGAACTCCTGTCCCTGCTGTATAAAGATCGGGATGTCAGCATCCGCTTCATCAAGATGCTGACGAAGGAGGTGAAGGATGCTGAGAAGAGGCTTCTTGACCTGGCCTATGCCTCCGTGCGCCAGCGGGTGGCGCAAGCTTTGGTAAGACTGAAGGGCACGTACGGCACTGCAGAGAACAAGGAGTTGGGTGTGCGCATCAGCAGGGAGGACCTTGCGACCATCGTAGGCACGGCCACCGAATCCTTGATCCGCACGCTGAGCGACCTCAAGGAGGAAGGTTTGATCGAGGTCAAGGGAAGGGATATTCGTATCAACGATCCCCAGGGACTTGAGAAACTGGCGCGGGGCTGAAGGTGATCGCGGTCATCAGCTGTGAGCGGGATCGCCTTAATTTGGCCCCTGATAACATCGAACCCTTCCATGAAAAAGATCATCGGTCTTGTACTCTGGCTCCTCGCATTCCTTATTCCCTTCCAATACAGTCTACTAGCCACGGAAGGTGTGGGGAACGTGACCGGGCTGGTGAGTTTCGTAGCGCTACTCGTCCTGGTTTTCGTTGGCTACCTCCTGGTCGACTCCTCAGGAAAGCAGCCTGCGGAAGGTCATTCGGGACACTGATCACGGGCGTATAACTCTACCCCTACCATGGCACATGTCCTGATCCCCACGGATTTCAGCAGCAATTCCCTGAACGCTGCCAAATATGCGATCAACTTATATGGCGCGAAAGGCAACGTGTTCACGATCCTGAACTGTTACATGATGCCAAGGGGTACGGCCAGCACGATGTGGAGCATCGATGACATGCTGGCCAAAGAATCCGTGGAAGGCACAACGGATTTCGCCGATCGTTTGAAGGAGGAACTTACCGACCTGGATCCGATGCTGGAAGTGATCACTGAGCATGGCGATCTACCGAACGTGATCAACCGGTTCATGGATGATGAAGATCCTCCGGAACTGGTGGTCATGGGCACCCAGGGTGCATCGGGATTGAAGGAGGTGCTGATGGGCAGTAATACGGCTGATGTGATCAAGAGGTCGGAGATCCCGGTCCTCGCTGTTCCGCAGGATGCGACGTACAGCGTGCCCAAAAAGATCATCGTGGCCGATGACGGCGGACCCGTGAGCGAAGCAACCATCAATGTCCTTCAGCGGATAGCGCGGGATTCCAGTGCGGAGCTCATGATCGTGCGTGTGCTGAAGGGAACGGACCCGAAACCTGAAGGTCCCATCGGTTCGGCATACGACGCGTTGCTGAAGGAGATCCCGCATACCCACCATTATATATCCGGGGAGAATGTGATCAACGCCCTTTCCGATATGGTAGGTGCGGGCAAAGTGGACCTCGTCGTGCTATTGCATCGCCATAGGGGCTTGTTCGAACAGCTCTTTCACCGCAGTACGGCCACCAAGCTGGCCATGCACACGCATGTTCCCATGCTGGTGCTGCAGCAATTCGGGGACTGATGTCCGCGGCAACCGTCGCTGCGCCCACAATGCGTGGATCGACCGCGTTGTTCACGTTCCGGGGGATCCGGGTTTACCTGCATTGGAGCTTTCTGTTCCTGGTCGCCTACGTGTCGTATACGGGCTATTCGGAAGGCAGGGACGTTACCCGCATCCTGGCGATGAACGGGATGGTACTCCTCGTTTTCGTTTGCGTGGTGTTGCATGAATTCGGCCATGCCCTGATGGCCCAACGTTATGGTATACCGACGCGGGACATCACGCTCCTGCCCATCGGCGGGGTGGCCAGCCTGGAGCGCATGCCGGAGGAACCCATCAAGGAATTCTGGATCACGGTTGCCGGTCCCGCAGTGAACCTGATCATCTCCGCACTGGCCTTGATCGTCCTGCTCCTTGCGGGTATCCCGATCACGATGCCCACGGACATGATGGATGCCTCTAGTTGGAGCGAGGTCATCCTGATGTTGATGTTCGTGAATCTCTGGCTCTT
>JAHEFL010000522.1 GCA_024640205.1 Flavobacteriales bacterium
ATCGGAGACAAACACCTCGAAACCTTTCTTCTTTGCCAGGATTGCGGAACCCACTCCGCTTTCCCCGGCCCCCAGTATGGCAATTTTCTTTTTCAATTCACATTACCTGAGTTTTAGTGTGATGATTGTAAACACGGCCAGCATGATTCCTACGATGAAGAACCGCTGGACGATCTTTGGTTCGGCATACCCCTTGACCTGGTAATGGTGGTGCAGGGGCGACATTTTAAAGATCCTTTTTCCCTCACCGAACTTCCGTTTGGTGAATTTGAAATAGCTCACCTGCATCACCACCGAAAGGCTTTCCACCAGGAAGATCCCGCACAAGACGGGAATCAGGAACTCTTTACGGATCAGGATCGCAAAAACGGCGATGATCCCGCCTATGGCCAGACTCCCCGTATCGCCCATGAATACCTGGGCAGGGTAGGTGTTGTACCACAGGAAACCGATGCAAGCCCCAACGAAGGCGCTGATGAAAATGGTCAGCTCACCCGTGTTGGGGATGTACATGATGTTCAGGTAGTCGGCAAACACGATGTTGCCGGATACCCAGGCCAGGATACCCAGCGTGGCCCCGATGATGGCCGAGGTCCCGGTGGCCAGCCCGTCGATCCCGTCAGTGAGATTGGCCCCGTTTGAAACGGCCACGATGATGAAGATCACGATGGGGATGTAGATCAGGAAGGCCCATTTTTCATACTCTTTTCCAAGAAAAGCCAGGATTTTGGAATAATCCACCTCGTTGTTCTTGAAAAAGGGCAGGGTCGTCTTGGTCGACTTCACGCTTTCCTTTGAGAACTTCTGGGAGGGATCAGTTATCCTGATGATCTCCCCGTCATCGCTGGTCTGAATCAGTTGTTCGGCGCTGATCTTCTCCCGGATCACCACCCCTTCATTGAAAAAGATGGTCAGTCCCACCACCAGGCCGAGGACCAGTTGCCCGGCCACCTTGAATTTTCCGGCAAGCCCGCTTTTGTCCTTCCTGAATACCTTGATGTAATCATCAAGGAACCCGATCAGCCCCAGCCACACCGTGGTGAAGATCATGAGGATGATGTAGATGTTGTCGAGTTTGGTGAAGAGGAGCACCGGCACGAGGATGGCCCCAAGGATGATAAGCCCTCCCATGGTCGGGGTGCCTTTCTTCTCGGCCTGGCCATCCAGCCCCAGGTCACGGATGGATTCGCCCACCTGTTTCCTGACCAGCAACCGGATGAGGCTTTTGCCGAACAGCAGCGAGATCACCAGGGAGGTGATCACGGCAGCGGCTGCACGGAAGGTGATGTATTGGAACACACCGGCACCAGGTACATTAAAGGTCTCGTCAAGGTATGTGAACAGATAGTAAAACATGCCTAGTTGTATATGGGTTTAAGCATTAAAAATTCCTTCAGTATCTTCTTGTCATCAAAAGGGTGTTTCACCCCTTTGATCTCCTGGTACTTCTCATGACCTTTTCCGGCCACCAGGATGATGTCATTGGGCTGAGCCATCAGGCAGGCGGTCTTGATGGCCTCGCGGCGGTCGCTGACAGCAATGGTCTTAGCCGCATGGACCGGATCCATTCCACTCCTGATCTGGCCGATGATCTCTTCAGGTTCCTCCGACCTCGGGTTGTCGGACGTGATGATCACCCTGTCGCTCAACATCCCTGCGATCTTACCCATGGCCGGGCGTTTGCCTTTGTCACGATCCCCTCCGGCCCCCACTACGGTGATGAGAGATTCATTGCGGGTACGTAT
Source organism: Flavobacteriales bacterium (assembly GCA_024640205.1). Lineage (GTDB taxonomy): Bacteria > Bacteroidota > Bacteroidia > Flavobacteriales_F > PHOS-HE28 > PHOS-HE28. Next base: position 1,746 of record JAHEFL010000522.1, read on the forward strand.
GGTGTTGATGGTCTCCAGCACATTCTTCAGGGCATCAGGGGTGTGGGCATAATCGACGATACCGGTGATATTGGATCCGCCCTTTATATAATCAAAGCGTCCTTCCACGGTATCGAGGGTGCTCAGCTGGGTGAGGACTTCTTCCCTGTCCTCTCCCAAAAGGATGCTGGCGGCATAAACAGCCAGGATGTTGTAGGCATTGAACTGCCCGACCAGCTTGCACCAGATGTCCCGGCCATCAATGTTCAGCTGCAGACCTTCAAACTGGTTCTCGATGATCTTGCCCTTGAAATCGGCCGGCTTTTTCAGCGCATAGGTCTTCTTTGCCGCTTTTGTGTTCTGCAGCATAATGGCACCGTTCCTGTCGTCAAGGTTCACCAGTG
>JAHEFL010000523.1 GCA_024640205.1 Flavobacteriales bacterium
CGGGATTATGGAGTTGGGGCCCAGATCCTGCATGATCTGGGGGTCCGGAAAATGCGCCTCCTCACCAACAATCCGAAGAAGCGTACCGGCCTGGTGGGCTACGGATTGGAGATCGTGGAGGACGTGGCGATAGAGGTCGCTTCTAACCCGCATAACAGCGACTATCTCAGGACAAAAAAGGAAAAGCTCGGGCACAGTTTGAGCTTGGGTAGAACGGATCGGTCAGTCGAATGATCGGTCCTTGTCACTACTGCGGAAAAGGTTGAACACCTTCTGCCAGAATTCACCCCAGGTATTGAACTCCTCCCGGAAAGCCACACCGGCACCCTGGGTGGTTTGAGCCTGATCCGCACGGTTCAGGTCCCTGTCATTGCTCACGCTGAACGCCTTCAAGCGAACTTTGCCATCGTTGGTCAACAAATATTCCAACTGAAAGTCCCCCACCAATGTGTTCGCGTTCTGGCCAGCTTGGGCTCCAGACTGGACGCCAACGTTGGTGGATACGAGCAGGCGTTCATTGAACAGCTGGGTGCTGACCGCGAGTTCCAACTCATCCTGTGTCAATTGATCGCCCGGGCGATAATTCACTCCCAGGTCGAAATCGTTGCTCAATTTCGAGAGCCAGTTGCTGACCTGGTTGCTCAATAGTTCACTCGTCGTGGTACCTGCCACGCCAGTGCTTGCCCCTGGTGTGCCTTGACCGGAATAGGACGGTGGTGTCACGAAGCGGTTCAGGACGATGAGAGAGAACACCTGGCGGTTCAATTCCTGTTCCGTGCTCATCACGCTGTTAACCTGCGTACGAACGCTTTCATCCACGGTGGGTAACCTGACCCCGAATCCAATGGCCGGGTTCATCAATTTATCCTTCAGGTTCATGACCACCTCCACCGGAACGCGCTTGCGGTAGGCCTCGTTCTTCTCGAACATGATGTCGTACAAAGGGGCGCGCACCTTGTATGTGGCGCGCAGGTCCAACTGGGCATCGAAGGGATCACCGTACCATGTGATGCGCCCACCGGGATCCAGCTGGAACCGCTTGTTGACGACATTTCGCAAGGTGAACAGGTAATCACCTTCGCTCACTTCCACCTGCCCGCGCATGTCGAACTCACCGCGTTGATCCACGCTCATTTCCATGTTCCCCTGTCCACGACCGGAAAGGATATCCCCCACAGTGGGGTCGAAAATGAGTTCGAACAAAGCGTCCGGAGTGATCTCCACCTTCATGTCCATGCTGATACCGGACAGGTCCATGACCGGGTCCGAACCTGCGATCGTATCAGAGGCGGTGAAATGCACGAATCCGATCGGGGATACCTCGGTGCTGCCACCCACAGGAAAATGGATGTCCGTTCCCGGGGCGGTCCGAGCATCCACCGATATTTCCAAGTTGCCCGAATGGCCGCTCAATTCGATATCTCCGGTAGCGTAGGCTTTACCGTAATAGAGTGCATTATCCTTCAAGCTGGTATTCAAGACCTGGAGCTCATCCATGGTACCCCAGAAGTTGTAGTTCCAATCCCGCAACCCACTGTGCAACACCGTTCCACCGATCCTGGCCGTATTGCCCTGCTCATCGCGGATGGTAACGAAATCCAAGGCGAACATGTCCGGCTCAACTTTCACTTTATGGCTGAACTTGTACGTCGTATTCAGGTAGTCGATGCGCAGGCCAGCATCGACCAGGTCCAATTCACCATTCACGAAAGGCTCAGCCAACTTCCCGGTCATCCCCACCGTTCCCGTGACAAGGCCTTGGATGTTGCTGATCCCTTGCGGCAGGTACGGATCGATGAACGCGAGATCGAAACGATCCAGGAGTAATTCAAAGTCCACTTCGTTCCCTTTCTCCAGAGATAGTCTGCCATTGAAATCAAGCGCTTTTATCGGACCCCGCATCAGGGTACCTGCCAGGTCGATGGCCCGCCGGCCCTCCGCCCATTCCGCGTCGAAGCACAGGTCCCCGACCGGAATGTCGCGAACGCGCACGCTATCCATTCCAAGATGGCTAAGCACGAACGGTGCATCATAGAGCCCATGCAGCCGACCGTCACCATTCAATGTACCGGACAGGTCCGGTCCATCAGTGAACGGATCCAGATTGGACAAGCTGACATTGGCCAG
>JAHEFL010000076.1 GCA_024640205.1 Flavobacteriales bacterium
GCGGAGGCCTTCCAGGCTAACAGGGATCTTGAAAACGGTGGTATCCTTCTTCAGGCCCATCTTCAGTTGGCGCTTGGCCTCCTTCACCACTTCCTCGGCGGTTTCGCCAAGAGCTTCCACTTGCAGGATGGGGACCTTCTTCGCGAGGTCCAGGATCATTTTGTCGATGTTCGTGACACCGCCACGGTGCATGAAGGTGGGAGTGGTGGTGAGACCGGTGAGAAAGCCGAGTTTGAAGGCTTCGTCGATCTCCTTGATGTCAGCGCTGTCCAGATAGAGTTCCATGGTTCAAGATTAACCGCTACGACGCAACGAAAGCGCGACGCATCAGGCAGTGATGTGTTGGTGACGGTACTTCACTTCGACCGCATGCAGGTCAAGAAGAGGCTTCAGGAATTCCTCGAGGTCGTGCACGCAAAGCTGGCTGGCGGCATCGCAAAGCGCCTTGCTCGGGTCGGGATGTGTTTCGATGAAGACACCGTCGCATCCGGCAGCCACACCGGCACGGGCGATCGTCGGCATCACTTCGCGATTGCCACCACGTGGGTCCGCGCTTGGGATGCCGTATTTGCGAATGCTGTGCGTGATATCGAACACAACCGGGTAGCCCGTGTTGCGCAGGTGGAAGAAGGCTCGCGGGTCCACCACGAGGTCGTTGTAGCCGAAGGTGTAGCCGCGCTCGGTGAGTATGATCTTATCATTCCCGACGCTCACGCACTTGTCCGCCGGCTTGATCATGTTCTCGGGTGCGAGGAACTGGCCGTGCTTCAGGTTTATCACCGCGCCGGTCTTCGCCGCTTCGGTTACCAATGTGGTCTGCATGCACAGGTAGGCCGGTATCTGCAGCACATCACAAACCTCGGCCGCCGGTCCCGCTTGGGCAGGGTAGTGGATGTCGGTCAGGATCGGGAAGCCGAAGTCCTTCTTGATCCGCTGAAGCATCTTCAAGCCTTCATCCAGCCCCGGACCTTGATAAAAGTCCACGCTGCTCCGGTTGTCTTTCGTGAAGCTGCTCTTGTAAATGACCGGAACCTTCGTGCGTTCGCTCACCTCCTTCAGCTTTTCCGCGGTACGCATCATCACGTCCTCCGTCTCGATCACGCAAGGACCACTGATCAGGAATAGGGGTTCACTACCGCAGGCAATGCTGCCAACTTGGACGATCTTGGTCATTTCAATGTCATTTCCGGCTTTGCCCGGGCCGGCTGCGAAGTTACCCTTCCACGCGAAGCTGGAACATCGACCTACCTTCCAATGTCCCTTCCAGCAGATCTCCGGGTGACAACGGTCCTACCCCTGCCGGAGTACCCGTAAAAACCAGATCCCCGGGTTCCAACGTAATGAAGCGTGAAACATGCTCCAGAATGAGCGGGACCGGGAATAGCATTTCCGTGGACCGACCTTGCTGGACGATCTTCCCGTTGCGTTCCAATCCGAAGGACAGTTCAGCATCAAGATCGGTCACGGGCAGGGATCGATCACTTACTACCGCCGATCCGTCGAATGCCTTCGCTTTTTCCCATGGAGCACCGGAACTCTTCAACTGTTCCTGAACGTCCCGTGCGGTCAGGTCCAGGCCCACGGTCACGCCATCCAGGTGATGAGCAGCCTCGTCTGCCCGTATCGCGGAACAGCGCTTGCCGATGCGGTACACCAGTTCCATTTCATAGTGTATTTCCTTGCTCCACTCAGGTATGCGGAAGGCCGAACCGGGGGGCAAAAGCGCCGTCGATGGTTTGAGAAAGAAAATCGGCTCGCTGGGAACAGCGTTCCCAAGCTCTCTGGCATGCTGGGCATAGTTGCGCCCGATACAGATCATCTTCATGACGGGATCTCGGAGAGTACGTTCCTCATCACGGCCAGAGTGCTCCCTGGTAGGTCGGCCTTGGTCATAAGCCACTGGATATAACCAGGGTCGTTGCGGCCGATATTCTCCAAGCTCCATCCCTGGTATTTCCCAAAGCTCAAACACACGTTCCCACGGTCATCGAAGCGCAATTTGCCCGCCGCATCCGGGCTGCGCTGCCTGTCCCCACTGAATTCACCCAGAAAGTCCACCGTCCCTTGCAACGCTTCCGGATACCGTTCCAACTGGGCGAGGAGGACGTCGGCCGTAGCTTCAACGTCCGCCAGCGCATCGTGGGCCCCGTCGTGCTCTTTGTTGCAATAGTATTTCAATGCAGCGCTCAAGTTGCGCGGTTCCATCTTGTGATAGATGCGTTGCACGTCCACTACGCGCAAAGCGGTACTATCCCATTCCACCCCGATACGGTGCAGTTCCTCTGCCAGGAAAGGAATGTCGAAACGAAGACAATTGAAGCCGCCCAGATCACAATCAGCCAATCGCTCGAGCAGGGTGGAGGCCACATCCTCCAACACCGGAGCATCCGCAACGTCAGCATCGGTAATACCATGGACGGCGGTGGCTTCAGCTGGGATCGGTATTCCTGGCTGGATCAGTGTTTGATAGCTATCCCGCTCACCGGATGGCAAGAGGCGGACAATTCCGATCTGAACGATCCGGTCCCGTCCGATCCTCACTCCCGTGGTCTCCAGATCGAAGATCGCCAGGGGGCGTTCAAGGGTCAATGGCATGTGACAAAGTTGTGAAAGAAAGAACCCCGACGATCCGTCGGGGTCCTTTGAGTTCTTCACAGTGAAAGTGATCAGCGCACCTTGAGTTTCACATACTGGAATTTCTCGTACTTATCCGTGTTCTTGTAATCGCCGGCATAGCGGGGCCCTTGGACCAGGCTGTTCACCGCTTCAAGCTTCAACAGGTCGGCGTTCTGCCCGCGGGCTTTCACGGCATCCAATAACCGGGTGCGGGCATCCTCCATCCGCTTTTTACTCAGGACCTCGTTGCTCCCGTAGGTGCGTGTTGGCACCTTGGACGCGCTTGCTTCGATCACGATACGTGCCTCACCATTCTTCTCGATCTGGGCTACGACCACATCTATGAATTGTTTCCAGCGCGGATCAGCAGGGTCGATGTCCTTGGCATTGTATGGATAGAAACGTGCGAATTCATCCGCATAACGTGCGTCCGGGGCTCCCGTTCCACCGGTCGTACCGTCACCCTTCCCCCCGTCGGGTTTCGGCTTGGTACCTCGGGGTGTTCCACCGGGAGGGGAGCCTACTGGCAGATCGGCAATGATCGCCTTGCCTTCCAATGATACTGGATTGAGGTATACCTCCTTATTGATCTCCTGGTAGGAGGTCTCGCATTCCACGAAGATGTCCTCCGTATGGATCGTCTTGCCTTCCACTCGATAATCCAGGTTGTACTCGCGGCAGGGGGGTAGGATCGCAACATAAACTCCGTCGCGTTGACGGGGCTTGTACGTTTTCACTTCACCCGTACTCTTGTCCGTCACATAAAGTACCATGGAAGGCGGGACGGAAGCGCCTTCAGGAGGTATGATGAATCCCTTCAGGACAGCAAGCCCTTCGGACTCCATCTCCACAGGCAGCTGGACCATATAAATGTCCTTTTCCCCTGAGCCGTCCGGCTGAAGTGAACTGAACAAGCCCCGGCGTCCATCCGCCGTGGTGATGAAGAAAACATCATCATCCACGGTATTGAGCGGGTAACCAACATTCACAGGCTGGCTCCATTCGCCATCATCCTGCATTTCGCTCATGAAGATGTCGAAGCCCCCCATGGAATTATGTCCGATCGAGCTGAAATAAAGCGTACGTCCGTTCGGGTGAATGAACACTCCGTCCTCGTCATACTTGGTGTTCAACGTTTTGCCCATGTTCTGGGCCTTGCTCCATTCACCGTTCGGAAGACGAACAACCCGATAGATGTCCCTCCCGCCGAAGCCTCCCTTGCGGTCACTGATGAAGAAAAAGGTGTTGCCATCAGCAGCAAGTGCACCATGGGTCTCCCATGCCTTGGTATTGATGTCTGAGCCCATCAGCACAGGGTCGCTCCATATCTCGCCCACGAGCTTGCTCTCATAGATGTTCCCATCCCCATCGTCAGAGCGATAGATGTATAAGGTCTGTCCGTCAGCGGATACATTGATGGTGGCCATGTGCCCCATAGGAGGGTTTATGTTCAACAACTCCGGCGTCTGCCAGTTCCCGTCGCGATCCTTGTAGCTCACGTAGATGTTCTCATAGGGTTGACCAGCAATGGGGTCTATCACGCCGAGGTTGGAGCTGTCAGCGCGTATCCTGCGCGAAGTGAAGAACAAGGCGTTGCCGTCCACGCTCAATACAGGGCTGAAATCAGGTCCTGGTCCGTTGATGACCGGACCCATGTTGGTGACCTCGAAATTCAGCGGATCGGCTTTCAGGACCCGGGCATTGGCTGTTTGCTCCAGGCCTCGGGCCGCAGGGCCGTACATCACATGACGATCGTCCACGGCCGACATGAAGGCCTTGTAATGCAGGTCAGCCTTGTCGAAATCACCATCCAAGTGGTAACAGCGGGCGAGATAGTACTCGACATCCGCGGGAGCATTGCGTTCACGGGGGTCGAACGGATCATAGCCAGATGTGTTGAAAGAACCGTAGCCACCTCCTGCGCGAAGCACTGCCGCCTTGTCCAGGTAACCGAGCGCCTTCTCCCGTTGGTCGAAGGAATGGTAATAGCAATAACCCAATTTATAATTGAGGTTGGCATTGCCAGGGTCCTTCAGCATGAGATCATTCCAGATCTCCGCAGACTGCGAGTACAGCTTTTCCTCCATCAATTTGCTCGCCTCCTCGAATTGCCAGTTGAAGGAGGTGTTCTGTCCTTGAGCGATTGCTTCGGAGCATAGAACGCTCATGCACAGAACGGTGGACAGGATGTAACCGTGTTTCATAGGACGCTGCGTTCAGAATTAGCGGGCCGAAAGGTCGTCGATAAATGTAGTTCTTCCAAGGTACCCGAGGTGCTTACCAGGGTTGATCCATGGACCAGGCCTCCAGAATATCGGCCACCCTCCGAACGAAGCGACCTCCCAGGGCACCATCCACCACCCGATGGTCATAAGAGTGCGATAGGAACATTTGGTGACGGATCCCGATAAGGTCACCTTGTGGCGTCTCAATTACCGCCGGCTTCTTCCGGATAGCTCCCATGGCCATGATCGCGACCTGTGGTTGATTGATGACCGGCGTACCCAACACGTTACCGAAGGTGCCCACGTTGGTAATGGTGTACGTGCCTCCGCTTACTTCCTCAGGCAACAACTTGCCCAGCCTCGCCCGGTTGGCAAGGTCGTTCACCTTTTTAGCGAGACCGACCAGGTTCAGTTGATCCGCGTTCCGTATCACAGGCACGATCAAGTTACCCGAAGGCAAAGCCGTGGCCATGCCAATATTGATCTCACGCTTGCGGATGATCGTATACCCATCGACCTGCACGTTCACCATCGGCATCTCCTTGATGGCTTGCGCAATGGCAAGGACGAAAATGGGAGTGAACGTCAGTTTCTCACCTTCACGCTGCTCAAATGCCTTCTTCACCTTTTCCCGCCAGAGAGCAAGGTTGGTGACGTCGGCTTCCACAAAGCTGGTGACGTGCGGACTGGTCCGCTTGCTCATCACCATATGGTCCGCGATCAATCGCCGCATGCGGTCCATCTCGATCAGCTCATCACCCTCACCAGGCACAACGGCCGGTGTTGAAGGACCCGATGCTGGTGCCGACGGTTGAGGCGTTGTTCCCAGTTGAGCGGGCTGTGCCGGTACAGGTGCTCCACCCGTTCGCTGGGGGAGGTAGTCCAGGATATCCTTTTTGGTCACCCGGCCACCTTGGCCGGTCCCCGCGATCACCTCCAACTCCTGCACGGTCAGCCCTTCGCTCTTAGCGATGTTGCGGACCAAAGGGCTATAAAATTTACCGGACGGACCGGTTCGTGGAACATCGGCAGATGCCGGGCGCGTCACTGGAGCGGTGGCCGAAGCGGCATGCCCATTCCCACCACCAGATGCAGTGGCCGTCACTGCAGGTGGGGGATCGGCCTTGACGGCACCAGTTGCTGCGGCATTACCGAACTGTGCGATGGCTTGTCCCACCTTCACCACATCCCCTTCACCGACCAGGCACTTGAGCAAGGTTCCTGCTTCGGGCGCAGGTACCTCACTGTCCACCTTGTCCGTGGCGATCTCCACGATAGGCTCATCGGCCTCCACATGGTCACCTTCCTTTTTCAACCATTTGATGATGGTGGCTTCTGCCACGCTCTCGCCCATTTTGGGCAGTAGGATCTCGATCTGCGACATGGTCTGCAACATGCCCCGTCACGGGGTCCGCCAAAGGTAACGATGCTGCCGATCCGCTGCGGTTCAGGCCTTGCCCAACAACGGGAACCCAAGCACCATAAGGCGAAGATCCTCCCAAGGGCTATAATTCTTGGCGTAGGTGGCGTTCACGCGGGACGTTACCAGCGCATCGTTGCCTTGGGGCCCGGGGATACCTGGTGTCAACACACCCGGTGGAATGTTCGGAAGCTTGGGTCCCAAGGCATGTGGAGAGCGATATCCGACCCAACTCTTCGATCCTCGGAGCACTTCCCATGCATTCCTGACCAGAGCCATGGGGCTTTGGACCAGCCAGGCGGTCAGCGGAAATCCAACAAGGACCAGCAGGGCGACCACGACGTCCACGATCCGTTTGTGGCGACGGGCCCCGGGGCTGCTCAGGGCATGACCTTCCAACATGTACAGATCGGCCAGGCTCTCAATGCTGTTGGGCCCGATTATGAACTCCCGACCCGGTTGGGCGATCTTGAACACTGCTCCGAGATCGCGGAGATCCTCCATTTGGTCAATGATGCGACCCCAAGCCATGTCGCGGGAACAGAAAACCACTTCCCCGACCCGTTTCCTGCGCAGGAGATCGGCCAACTGCGCGGTTCCTGCAGCGTGCTCTTCCGGGTTGACGGTACCGGTCCACCCCAGGCCATAATGGGTTTGCCACAGCAGGGCAAGCGCATGTCGCGCTTCCTCCGGGGACCCGATCGCCACGATGCGTTCACGTTCCCTTCTGCGCATGCCATAGCCCTTCACACGGGTCCAATGAAGGAACGCACGGATGGCAAGGAAGAGCAAGGCACAGGCTACGACAGGTGCGAGCAATACACTGGGATCAAGTAAGCCACCGTCCCGGAACCAATGAATGATACTCCAGATCGCCATCAGAAAACCAAGCCCGATGGAAGGAGGGGCGAATCTCAATGGCCTGTCATAGGCACCAAAAAGTCCTATCCAGCCTATGAC
>JAHEFL010000524.1 GCA_024640205.1 Flavobacteriales bacterium
CCTTATTCGGGATTTCGATGAATAAGGTTCCATGGGGGGCTGATGGAGCTTGGTGCTCGACCACCGCCATCAGGCATATCAGGAACAAAGTCAGCCCTTTGACCAATTTCGTGTCCGAGGGCTATTCCAGGCGACCGGCCGGACCGCATCCCGATCAACGATGACTTGCAGCTGTGTCTTCCCATGTAACGGCTCACAGGGGAAGTATGATCTTTGCCACCCCGATGAAAGCCAGGACCCTCAAGCGAACGAAGGTGAACGTGATCACCATGGGCTGTTCCAAGAACACCTTCGACAGTGAATTGCTGATGGCCCAGTTGAAGGCGAACGGGATCGGTGTGGACCATGAATCGGAGAGTGGGGAACACAACGTGGTCGTGATCAACACCTGTGGATTCATAGACAATGCGAAACAGGAGAGCATTGATGCCATTCTGAGCTGGGCGAAGGCGAAGGACGAGGGTGCCGTGGAGAAAGTGTACGTGACCGGATGCTTGAGCCAGCGCTATGCCTCCGAGCTCAAGGACGGTATACCACAGGTGGACGCATGGTTCGGGACCAGGGACCTACCCCGCCTTCTGAAGACGCTTAAAGCGGATTACAAGCATGAACTGGTGGGGGAGAGGTTGCTCACCACACCATCGCATTACGCCTATTTCAAGATCAGTGAGGGGTGCGACCGCAAGTGTTCCTTCTGTGCCATACCGCTGATGCGTGGTAAGCATGTGAGCACCCCGCTTGATGACCTTGTCGCTAATGCACAGGCTCTCGCATCAAAGGGTGTGAAGGAATTGATCCTCATCGCGCAGGACCTGACCTATTACGGACTGGATATATACAAGAAGCGGAATCTGGATGAATTGGTGTCGAAGCTCAGCGATGTGGAGGGGATCGAATGGATCCGGCTCCACTATGCCTTTCCCAGCGGATTCCCCTTGGATGTGCTGGATGTGATGCGCGAACGGGAGAATGTGTGCAACTACCTGGATATGCCGCTTCAGCATGGAAGCACGAACATGCTTAAGCGCTTGTGAACACGATCCGGGAAAAGGTTCCCGGGATCGCCATACGGACCACGTTGATCTCTGGTTTTCCGGGGGAAACACAAGCCGATCACGAGGATAACCTGCGGTGGATCGAACGGATGCGTTTTGATCGTTTGGGGGCATTCACATACAGCCACGAAGAGGATACCCATGCGCATGGCATGTTGGACGATGTGCCGGCTGAAGTGAAGGAGCAGCGTGCCCAGGAGATCATGGAGTTGCAAGGAGGCATCAGCAGCGAGCTGAACCATGCCAAGCTGGGCAGGACTTTCCGTGTTCTGGTGGACAAGGCGGAGGCTGGCCACTATATCGCAAGGACCGAGTTCGATTCACCTGAGGTGGACAATGAGGTGCTCATTCCGATGGAAGGTAACTACCTAAGGATCGGGGACTTCGCTCAGGTGCGCATCACCGAAGCGAGGGAGCATGAACTTTTGGCGGTGCCGTTGAACGGCTGATCGCATCAGGTTCAATCGAGCTCCGTGGAATGAGGACTATCGGCCGAAGAAGCGGTTCACGGCCTCCACACGGTTCTGTACATGGAGTTTGCCATATATCCGATGGATGTGCTGCTTCACGGTACCAACGGTGACATCCAATCGGGAGGCGATCTCCTTATACATCAATCCTTCGGCCAGTAGCTTCAGTATCTCGTACTCCCGGTCACTCAATTTATCCTCCCCGATCGCGCTGTTCTCCTGCACTGGACGGAAGTGATCCACGACACGTCTCGCTACGGCAGTGCTCATTGGTGCTCCGCCCCGGTTCAATTCGAACACGGCATCAACGATCTGTTCAGGGGTACTGCTCTTCAGGATGTACCCGTTCGCGCCGGCCTTCAATGCGTCGAAAACCCGGTGGTCATCATCATATACGGTGTACATCAGGAACTGTAGGTCCGGTTGCATCGGTCTGAGCTGACGTACGCATTCGATCCCGCTCATACCGGGCATACTGATGTCCATTAGAACGATATCCGTGGGAGCATTTCCAATTTCGGCCAATGCGGACTCCCCATTGGGGTAAGCGGCCACGAAGTTCAGGCCCGGCTCGACCGCGAAAAGGGACACCATCATTTC
>JAHEFL010000077.1 GCA_024640205.1 Flavobacteriales bacterium
TCTCCGCCTTCCCTTTCTTTTCCTGCGGATCGATCATTCCTTCTTCCTCAGGCCCAGGACATGGTCCACTACCGCGCTGATCTCTGCCTTGGTAAGCACGTTCTTGTACGGCGCCATGGCTCCTTTCCCGTTGCTCACCAGAGCCAGGACCTCCTCGCGTGTGAGCGTGGACTGACGCAGGTCCTTTGCTCCGCTGATCCCAAGCCCACCATCCTTTCCGTGGCACAGGGTGCACTGCGTGTTATAGATCTTGTCCCCCTTGGATGGTGCCGCACCGGCCATGTCAGCCGGTGCCGAATTGCCACCGCATGCCAGCATCGCCAACATCACCGTGATCACTCCGATCAGGCTCGTCCTCATAGCCATCCGCGTCCGTGTCCGAGTTCGGTGAAGGGCCATGGCGTGGCCCATAGAATCAGCGCAAGGGCGATGAGGTAGAAGATCGCCACGCGCAGTTGTTTGCTGTGGTCATCCTGGGCACGCTTGCTCAGACTCCGGCCCAACGTTACGAGTACCACCGCGATCACCATCATGCCGATGTGCTCGAATTTCCAGAATCGCCCTGCCGTCGTGGTGCTCACATACGCATCTTTCCGCAGAAAATAGAGCACAAGCCCAAGCACCAGTTGCACATGGCTGAATACCACAGCGAATATCGCTGCCTGCCGCTCGCCATTCAGGATCGGTGCCTTGCGGAGCAGTGCGACCAGGTGTGTGATCCCTGCGAAGGCTACGGTGATCACCACCGCATAGCGCATCAGGCTGTGGAAGAATAGGAGCAGGTCGTTCATGGATGAAGGGAGCGGGTCGTCGATGCTGCTGCGAAATTAGGGACGGAAGGTGGCAGCCCCGACGGACCTCACCATGGGATCACGGTGACCGCCAATGCCAGGAAGAGCATGCCTACAAGTACCAATACGCCGACCAGTTTCCCGATCCAGCGCAGCCACAGACCGAACGGGATCCCGGCGATGCTCAGCACGCCCATGGTTACGCCGCTCGTTGGAATGATGAAGTTGCAGAGGCCATCACCCAATTGGTAGGCCAGCACAGCCGCCTGTCGCGGGATGTGGAGCAGGTCGGCCAGGGGTGTCATCACCGGCATCGTCAGCGCTGCCTGACCGCTGCCACTGGGCACGAAGAAGTTGATCGCGAACTGCACGAACAGCATCACCTGCACGCTCACGGTCGCTGGCAATCCGCTTACCGCATTGCTCAGGTGGAAAAGCACCGTATCCACAATGTGCCCGTCCTGCATCACCACCAGCACGCTCTTGCTAAGTCCGATGAGGATGGCCGCAGCCACCATGTCCTTGGCACCGGCAACGAATGCTTTCGCTGCATCGTTCCCGCCCAGGCCACCGATGAGCGCGGCGCCGATCCCCATGGCGATGAACAGCCCTGCGATCTCCTCGATGTACCAATCCCACAGGTTCACACCGACGATGAGCAGAACGATGCTCGCTGTGAAGAGCAACAGAACAAGTACCCTGCGTCCGGTCAGTGGGATCTCCTCCAACTCGCCGCTCGTGGTTCCTGTATCCGTGAGACCGTGTAGAATGCTGTGCTCCTTGTTCAGTTCCACCCGTCGTGCATAGCGTTCCACGAAGAATATGCTGATCGCGGTGAGGAGGAACCACATGATCATGCGGTATTCCCAGCCACTGAAGATGGGGAGCTCGCTGATGCCTTGTGCGATCCCGACGGTGAACGGATTGAAAGCGGCACCAGCGAATCCTACTCCGGCGCCCACGAAGGGGATCGAGGCACCCACCACGGCATCCCAGCCCATGCTGCGCGCCAGCGGGATGGTGATCATCAGGAACACCAACACTTCCTCGGCCATGCCGAAGGTGGTGCCGCCGATTGAGAAGGCCGTCATCAGCAACGGGATCACCGCCCGCTTGTAGGCCGGGTTCTCCCGTGCAGCACGAAGGACGCGGAACAGCAGGGCATCGATGGCGCCCGTGGCATTGAGGACCGCGAAGGCACCGCCGATCAGCAATACGAAAGCGATGATCATCGCGGCGCTGTGGTCCGTGAAGCCCTTGATGGGTGCCGTGAAGAAGCCGTACCAGGGAACCGGGTCCGCCTCCATGGTGTGGTAGGTGCCTGGCACCACGATGGTGCGCGTGCCTTCCACGCGTCGTTCGAATTCCCCGGCCGGCACCACCCAGGTGAGGCCCACCGCGAGCAACAGCACCGCGGCAATGATCAGCAAGGCATCGGGCGTACGATGTGTGGGACGGGCCATGGGGAGGAAAGGTAGCTGGAAGAAGATCAGGTATGCGTCCTACCGGGGTGCAGGCTGCTGCCAATGCATCCATAGCCTATGTAGCACGAACGGTGTCATCACCATGGCGAGATGGATCACTGGCAAAGTATAGCGTTCTTCAATGCCGCGTTGTCCACATGCGAGGTAGGCGACGTAGAACAGTGCAAAGAATGCCGCCGTGCGCAATACCGGTCCGGTGGGCAACAGCAGGGTCACGAGCACGATCGCAAAAAGTGTGAGGTGCAGCAACAGGGAACTCCATCGCAGAGTTTCCATCCACCAACGTCCGCGGTAGGTGTGTTGGAACATGTACAGGTTGAGGTTCGAGTGCACCGTCATCAAGCGCAGGACGCCGAGGGGAGCCACGACCTGGTAGTGGAACCAATGCTCGCTGCGATAACGATCCGTGAAGGCATCGATCCGCCGCACCAGCTCCTGCTCTTCCGCGATCGGGCCGCGTGCGAAGAGCATCGGGTCTTGCTGGATCGTGGCGTGCGTGACGCACGTGAACCGTTGCCATGATCGGAACACGTTCTCCAATCCGATCTCCTCGTTCGGGGTCAGGTGGCCTTTCGGTACCGAGGCGGTGAATGCGCGAGCGTAGAGATCCGAGGTATCGCATTCCAAGGCACTATGAAAAGCGGGTTCCATGATGCTGTGGAACTGATCGCCGCGCAGGCCCCAGCTTTTGCCAAGCTCCCAGAACGCCTTGTGCGTGGGCCGGTACACCGAACCCGCTTCGGGGAGGTATACCGGATGCAGGGAAAGCCATCCACCGTAGCGCTGCATGTTCATTCCCCACCACAGCAGGGTGGGTAGCGCCACCAATAGCCCGACCTGGCCCAAGCGCTTCCAAGGCAAATTTCCCTGCTCACGGACGGCTATTGCCACGAGCAAGGGTATGCCCACCCATGCGAGGACCGGTCGCGTCAAGATCAGCAAGGACCACCACGCGGCCCCTGCGATCAGCGGTCCACGCTTGCCCTCCTTCGCATGGAGCAACGCATTGCAGAGAACCAGTACCGACAACGCGGGTGTCACCGCTTCAGTAAGCGTGTAGAACAGGAAGCCATGGAACATGGGCATGGCGATGTACACCGCTGCGACCGCCCAGCGGATCGGTGCCTGGATGCCATGTGCGACCATCACCTGCCAGAACAGCAACAGCGCGGCACCGAAGAGCAGCACATGCACCATGCGCAATGCGGCCAGCGCGCTTTGTTCCGGAAGCACGGTACGCAGTGTCAGGTACCAGAGCCCGTATCCGGGGCTGCGGAATTCCGCCTTCAATGCGCGTCCGGTGGGTGGCCCGATACCCAGGGCACCGAGCAGGTCGTCCATCGGCGCGAGGTAGGAGACATCGTCCGCGGTGGCCACCGTGCGATCCAGTCGGAGCAGCTGATCCGCCTTGCCACTTTCGCGGATCACGTCCAGGTTCCACGCGTTCCAGGCATACGGGAGTGTGAACGCAAGGAGGAGCAGGAGGGTGCGCTGCATGATGGTAGGAGCAAGGTAGAGGTCCATCGGTGGATGTGTCACTATGGGCCTTAGTTCTACTTCCGGATCAAAGGAGGCGTCGGGCTACTTTTACACCCTCCATGCGCACGCGGCTTCTCCTCCTGGTGTTACCGGCCTTCCTGTGCCGTGTGGGCGCGCAGACCATCACTCCATCCGTGCATGTGCAGGATGCCGCGCCTTCACTCGTGGCCTTCACCAATGCCGTGCTGCATGTGGATGCCCGCACGAGCCTGACCGGGGCCACGCTCATAGTGCGCAACGGCAAGGTGTTGGAGGCTGGACAGAAGGTGACAATACCCCCGGGTGCAGTGATCCGCGATCTGGGAGGGAAGCACATCTGGCCTTCCTTGATCGACCCGTACAGTGATCTGGGTCTGCCTGCCAGCAGTGCCGAGGAGCGGAAGGCGGAGCGCGAAGTGGCGCGGCATTGGAATGGTGCCCTGCGGCCCGATGCGCATGCCGATCAGTTGTTGAACGTGGACCCGAAGCAGAGCGCCACATGGCGCGAACAAGGCTTTGGAACGGTCTTCACGCATCGCATGGATGGCATCGCCCGCGGGACTTCCGCAGCGTTGATGCTCAGTGACGAGGCGATCCGTGCCAGCGTGTTGCAAGCCGATATCGCAGCTCATTTCAGCCTGCGCAAGGGCAGCTCACAGGATGCCTTTCCCGGATCGCAGATGGGTTCCATCGCACTCATCCGGCAAGCCATTCTCGATGCGCGATGGTATGTCACACAGACGCGTCCGGCGGAGAGCGATGCCGTGCTCCGCATCCTGGCCGACCAACTGCTCGGCCGCTTGGTGGTGGAAGCATCCGACCGCAATGAAGTGCTGCGCTGGGCATCGATCCTGGAGGAATTCCGGTTACCGGGGATCATCAAAGGCGACGGCGATGAATACGCGCGGCTTGCAGAGATCAAGGCCACCGGTATGCCGTTGATCGTGCCGCTCGCATTTCCTGAGGGCTACGATGTGGACGACCCCTACGACGCGCAGGAGCTGAGCTATGCGCGGATGAAGCACTGGGAAATGGCACCCTACAACGCTATGATGTTGGACACGGCCCACGTGCTCTTCGCGCTCACCACGCACGGTCGCAAGGACCTGAAGGATCTATGGAAGGACCTGCGGAAACTGGTGGCCTGTGGCCTGGACAGTGCCCGGGCCATCGAGTTGCTCACCGTGGAGCCGGCCCGGCTCTTCGGATTGGATGATCGCTTGGGTGCGTTACGCGCTGGTATGGTGGCGAACTTCCTCATCACCTCGGAGCATCTGCTGGCGGAGAAGAACATCCTCCATGAGAACTGGGTGAACGGAAAACGCTTCGTGCTGCAGGACATGGATGTGCCGGACCTGAAGGGTACGTACGACCTGAACCTGGCGGCGGAGATCTGGACGATGAAGATCAGTGGCGAGGGCAAGGAAGTGGAGGTGAAGGTGCGTCCTATCGCCGACCCCGACAGCTTGAGCGTGAAGGCCCGCTTCGAGCGACAGGGCCCCGTGATCAGTTTGAGCTTCGCGCCGAAGGATAAGCCCCAGGAGATCATCCGACTGAACGGGACCATCCATGCAAAGGGTGGCCTGTGGGACGGACAAGGGCAGCGACCCGGCGGGCAGTGGTTCGCGTGGAGCGCGTTGCGCAAGGCCGACAAGAAGAACGACCCCAAGGAGGTAGCCAAGCGCGATAGTGTGTTGAACCTTCCGCTTGGACCGATCCCGCATCCGCTTGTCGGTTATGGGTGGTCAGTAGCACCACAGCAGGAGACTGTGGTGTTCCGCGATGTCACCGTATGGACCAACGGACCGCAAGGCATCCTGCGCAATAACGATGTCCTCATCCACAAGGGAAAGATCCATGCGGTGGGGCACGGCATGGAGGTGGGTGCACTATTCCCTGGAAAGAACAAACCACCCTACTCGGAGATCCACGCGAGCGGCAAGCACCTCACCTGCGGCATTGTGGATGAGCATTCGCATATCGCCATACAGGGAGGCGTGAATGAAGGTTCACAGTTCATCAGCGCGGAGGTGCGCATCGGCGACGTCATCAACCCGGACGACGTCAACATCTACCGCGACCTCGCCGGTGGTGTCACCACCATCCAGCAATTGCACGGCAGTGCGAACCCCATCGGTGGGCAGAGCGCGATCACCAAGTTGCGGTGGGGACAGAGTGCGGACAGTATGCAGCTGAAGGATGCCCCGGGTCGCATCAAGTTCGCGCTGGGAGAGAACGTGAAACGTCCTGGCCAGCGTGGGCGCTTCCCCGGTTCGCGGATGGGGGTGGAACAGGTGTACTACGAGGCTTTCCATCGCGCCGCGGAATATGACCGGCAGTGGAATGCCTGGCAGGCCATGAAGCCGAAGGAACGCGAGCGGAGCGGACCGCCGCGCCGTGACCTGGAGCTTGATGCGTTGGCGGAGATCCTACGGGAGGAGCGCTTCATCTCGTGCCACAGCTATGTGCAGGGCGAGATAGACATGCTGATGCACGTGGCGGACAGCATGGGCTTCACGGTGAACACGTTCACGCACATCCTGGAGGGCTACAAAGTGGCCGCCAAGATGAAGGAGCATGGCGCCAGCGGAAGCACCTTCAGCGATTGGTGGGCCTACAAGTTCGAGGTGTATGATGCCATACCGTACAACGCCGCGCTGATGCATGCCCATGGCGTGAACACCGGCATCAACAGCGATGATGCGGAGATGAGCCGACGCCTGAACCAGGAGGCCGCGAAGACCGTGAAGTACGGCGGCGTGAGCGAGGAGGAAGCCTGGAAGATGGTGACCCTGAACCCAGCGAAGATGCTGAAGCTGGACCATCGTATCGGTAGCGCTCAGGCAGGCAAGGATGCGGACATCGTGCTTTGGAACGACAACCCCTTGAGCATCCGTGCGAAGGTGGAGCGGACCTATGTGGATGGTGTCCTGTACTACGATCTTGAACAGGATATCGCCCAGCGCCGATGGATCGCTGCCGAGCGTGACCGCTTGGTGCGCGCCATGATCGCGGCGAAGGCGGGAGGAGCGCCCACGCGGAAGGCGCAACGCGATCATCAGCATCTGTGGCATTGCGATGATATCGGTACGGAAGAGGAACAACAACACGCGAACGATGTGGATTAGCACATCGTTGACATCCGCCTTGGCAATTCGATCCGGTGTTCGGTCGATCGCGACGGATAGCGTACGCATGCTCTTCATCATTAGCGCACTTTTCTCCCTCCATACCGCCCTCCAAGCGCAGCCCCCGAGCCCGGCTCCTCCGCAAACCCGTTCCATCCTGCTTACCGGTGGTACCGTGCATGTGGGCGATGGCACCGTGATCGATGATGGCGCCGTGGGCTTCCGCAACGGACGCATTGACTATGTGGGTTTCGAATACGGCGTAAAGGCGGTGTACGACA
>JAHEFL010000525.1 GCA_024640205.1 Flavobacteriales bacterium
TACTCCTGAAGGGAAATCCGCGAAGAAGAAGGGCGGGAAGACCGTCGCATTGGCATCCAGCAAGGCCACCAAGGCGGGCCGTCGCAAAGTGGCATTGATCACCGGGGTCACCGGGCAGGACGGCGCCTACCTCAGTGAACTGCTGCTGGAAAAGGGCTATGAGGTGCATGGTGTCAAGCGCCGCAGCTCCCTGTTCAACACGGACCGGATCGATCACCTCTACCATGATCGCCATGAGAAGGGCTATCCCTTCCACCTGCACTATGGCGACATGACCGACAGCGTGAACTGCCTGCGCCTGGTGAAGGAGATCCAGCCGGACGAGATCTACAACCTGGCGGCGCAGAGCCATGTGGCAGTGAGTTTCGAGATGCCGGAATACACGGCCAATGCGGATGCCATCGGTACGCTCCGTTTCCTGGAAGCCATCCGGATCCTGGGTCTGGAGAAGAAGACCCGCTTCTACCAGGCAAGCACCAGTGAATTGTACGGCGGCGTCCGGGCGCATGCGCAGAACGAGGAGACCCCGTTCCATCCGCGCAGTCCATACGGCGTGGCCAAATTGTACTCCTTCTGGATCACGAAGAACTACCGGGAGGCCTACGGCATGTTCGCATGCAATGGGATCCTCTTCAATCACGAGAGCCCACTGCGCGGGGAGACCTTCGTCACGCGCAAGATCACCCGGGCGGTCGCCAAGATCAAGTTGGGTCTGCAACGGACCTTGTACCTCGGAAACCTCGATGCGAAGCGCGATTGGGGGCATGCCAAGGATTACGTGGAGGGAATGTGGCGGATGCTCCAGGCGAAGAAGCCGGATGATTTCGTGCTTGCTACCGGCAAGACCTACACCGTGCGTCATTTCATCGATCTGGCTTTCGGCGAGGTCGGCATCAAGCTCGATTGGAAAGGGAAGGGTGTCAAGGAGAAAGGCATCGACAGGAAGACCGGCAAGGTGCTCGTCTCCATCGATCCGCGTTACTATCGACCCGCCGAGGTGGATCACCTGGAGGGGGATGCGAGCAAGGCCAGGCGTGTGCTCGGGTGGAAGCACAAATACGACCTGAAAGCGCTGGTGAAGGAGATGGTGGCCAGCGATCTGGAACTCTTCGAACGGGATGTGTACCTGAAGAAGGGAGGGCACAAGATCCTGCATGAGCAGGAGTAGATCACATCAGGCGATCACTCCGGTAAGAGCGGGAAAGTTCGCGCCCCAACTATGACGACCAAAATGAACAAGACCGACAAGATCTACGTCGCAGGCCATCGAGGCATGGTGGGTAGCGCCATGGTGCGGAAGCTGGAAGCGGAGGGCTACACGAACATCCTGACGCGTACCAGCAAGGAACTGGACTTGAAGGAACAGCAGGCTGTCCGTGAGTTCTTCGCATCGGAGAAGCCGGATCACGTCGTGCTGGCGGCTGCGAAAGTGGGCGGTATCCAAGCGAACAATGTTTACCGTGCCCAGTTCCTGTACGAGAACCTGATGATCGAGGGCAATGTCATCCACTCCAGCTATGAGAGCGGGGTGAAGAAGCTGCTCTTCCTTGGATCTTCCTGCATCTATCCCAAGTTGGCGCCACAGCCATTGAAGGAGGAGAGTCTCCTTACCGGACCACTGGAGCAGACCAACGAGCCCTATGCCATCGCCAAGATCGCGGGGATCAAATTGGTGGAGAGTTACAGGCGCCAGTACGGCTGTAACTTCATCAGTGCCATGCCCACGAACCTGTACGGTCCCAACGACAACTACGACCTCAATAACAGCCACGTGCTGCCTGCTCTGATCCGAAAATTCCACGCTGGCAAGGTGGAAGGCTCAACCAGCGTGGAGGTATGGGGCACGGGCTCACCGATGCGCGAGTTCCTGCATGTGGACGATCTGGCGGATGCCTGTTTCTTCCTGATGAAGAATTACGATGACGAACTGTTCCTCAACATCGGTACGGGCGAGGACCTGACGATCAAGGCGCTTGCGGAGATGATCAAGGAGATCGTGGGCTACGATGGGGACCTGGTGTGGAACACCGATAAGCCCGATGGAACACCCCGCAAGTTGATGGACGTTTCCCGCTTACACGCACTCGGGTGGAAGCACCGCATCGGTCTGCGGGAAGGG
>JAHEFL010000526.1 GCA_024640205.1 Flavobacteriales bacterium
CGGACATCTGACCATACTGAGGAACCGCTGGTAAAAAGATCACCGAACGATCAAGGAGGAGCCCGTCATTTCGGCGGGCTTTTCCATTCCCATCAGATCCAGGATCGTAGGAGCAACATCCGCAAGGATACCGTCGCGAATTTCCTTGACCTGCTCATCCAGCACGATCACCGGCACGGGGTTCAAGCTGTGCGCCGTATTGGGAGTTCCATCCGGGTTCACTGCCCTGTCGGCATTACCATGGTCGGCAATGATCACGATGGAATAGCCCGCTTCACGGCCTGCTTCCACAACCTTCCGCGCACAACCATCGATCACTTGCACCGCTTTCTTTATCGCCTCGAATACGCCGGTGTGGCCCACCATGTCCGGGTTGGCAAAATTCAGGATGACCATGTCCGCAGCCTTTTTCCTGATCTCTTTAATGATCTCTTCCGTGACGGCCGCTGCGCTCATTTCCGGAGCGAGGTCGTAGGTGGCCACTTTTGGTGAGGGGATCATGATGCGTTCTTCCCCATCGAACGGTTTCTCGCGACCACCACTGAAAAAGAAAGTGACATGCGGATACTTCTCTGTTTCCGCCACCCGGATCTGTGATTTCCCGGCTTTCGATACCACCTCTCCCAATGTCATCGGTAGGTCGTCCTTCCGGAATAGGACGTGAACACCCCGATAGGTCGGGTCGTACTCGGTCATCGTCACAAAGTGCAGAGGGATCGGCTGCATTCCCAAGTCCGGGAATGGCTGCTGCGTCAGTGCGATCGTGATCTCCCGGCATCGATCCGTCCGGAAGTTGAAGCAGATCACGACATCCCCGTGGCTTATGGTGGCCAACGGCAGCCCATGTTCGTCCACCACAACGTGCGGCTCGATGAATTCATCGGTAATTCCAGCTCCGTAGCTTTCATCAAATACGGTAAGAGGGTCCGTGACCGGGGTCCCTATTCCTTTTACAAGCAGCTGATAGGCGCGCGCAATGCGTTCCCAGCGTTTGTCGCGATCCATGGCATAGTAGCGGCCAATAACGCTGGCCACACGCACGCCTGTCCCGTTCACGGCTACTTGGAACTTCCCGACCTGTTCTCGTCCGCTGTGCGGGTCGGTGTCCCTACCATCCGTGAATGCATGCAGAAAGACATTCTTCACACCGGCTGTCGACGCCAGCTTGGCAAGCGCTTCAGCATGGCTCCGCATGGAATGGACGCCCCCTTCAGAAAGGAGTCCGATCAAGTGAAGCTTTCGTCCTTCCTGTTGTGCCTGCTCGAAGGCACGCTTCAATTCCGGCGCCTGGCCCAAACTCCCATCCGCCATGGCCTTGTCGATCCGGACCAGGTCCTGGTGCACGATCCTGCCTGCGCCGATGTTGAGGTGCCCCACTTCACTATTGCCCATCTGGCCAGCTGGAAGCCCCACATGTTCGGCATGTGTAAGCAGCCGGGCCCAGGGGGCCGCACGGTACAACGAATCGATGAAGGGCGTATCGGCTTGCGCCACGGCATCCGTACCGTCCCCGGCACCAAGACCCCAACCGTCCAGTATCATCAGCACGACTTTCGGACCGTTCATCATCGCTTGGGGAAGGAGGCCACGAAGATAGCCCCATGAGGTACGCGTCGCTTTACGTGCACCGCTCCGCCCATGCCACGCACGAGCTTGTCGACGATATATAGACCGAGACCCGTACCCCGGGCGCTTCGGGTTTCCTCATTACCGCTTCGATGGAATTTTTCGAATACACGTTGCTCCTCACCCGGGGTGATCCCGGGTCCTTCATCGCTCACGAGCAATCGCCACCCATCGCGCCCGGTCAACAACTCCACCGTGATGGTGGTCCCGGCAGGCGCATACTTGGCCGCATTCTCCAATAAATTATCAAGGATGCTTCTGAGCGCATCTTCATCCGTGTGCACGACCGCCTTTTCAGGTCCGTTCAGTTCAATGTGATGCGATGGGGCCAATTGAGTACTTGCCCTTTCCACGATACGCCTCAGCAGTTGCATGGCATCCAATTCATCCACCCGAAGGCTCAGGTCACCTTCATCCGCACGCGTGGCCATGAGCACCTTCTCCGTTAGCAGCGCGAGCCGGTCAGCCTCCGCAAGAGCCTGTTCCCGAAGG
>JAHEFL010000527.1 GCA_024640205.1 Flavobacteriales bacterium
TTCGTACCCCGCAATACCATGGATCGTTGCGCTAATGTTCACCTGGCCTACCTCGACCGAGTTTCACATGGGCGGGCTACGAACCAGTGGATCTACCTTGGTTCCGACCTCACCATTCCGACCGATCGCCCAATGCCATACGTCCGTTCCCTTGCTACTGTACTGGTCTCTTTGATCCTCTATCTGGGCGCCTCCGCCCAATCCTTCGAAGAGCGGGCGCAGAGCCTCCTGGATTCCCTCTATCATGCTGATACCACCTGCGTGGGCATGATCGTGCATGTGGAAGCACCGGGGAAAGACATCTCATGGAGCGGCGCCAGCGGTAAGGCACGGAAAGGCGGCGGGGCGCTGGACCCACGCGCACCTTTCCTTATCGCCAGCAACATCAAGACCTATGTGTCGGCCACCATTCTGCGGCTGGTGGAGGAAGGACGGTTGGCCATCGACCAGCCCGTGGGTCCGCTCCTCACCGAGCGCACGCGCACGCTGTTCACCGGCGATGGCTACGACCTTGATGCCATCACGCTCACCCACCTGCTCTCGCACACCAGCGGACTGGACAGCTACACCGGCTACGGCTACATCGATAGCGTCGATGCGGACCCGAAGCGCCGCTGGACACGCGATGAACAACTGGAACGCACCGTGCGCATGGGGGCCAAGCTGGCTGAGCCAGGGGATCATTACGCCTACACCGATGCGAACTACCTGCTGCTCACCGAGGTGATCGAAGGGCGCACCGGCAAGCCCTTCACCGCCGCCATGCGCGAACTGTTGCGGTACGATGCCATGGGCTATGCGCACACTTGGATGCCCACGCTGGAACCGATGCCGGCCGGCACCCTGCCCCTCATCCATCAATACTGGGACCAGCGCGGCTGGGACAGCTACCACATCGACGTTTCCGTGGACCTGTACGGTGGGGGTGGCATCGCCTGCAGCGCTGGGGACATGGCCCGGTTCACCTATGATCTGCTCACCGGCAAGGTGGTGAAGGACCCCGCCGTACTCCAGCTCATCTACACGGAAGTGCATACGCAGGACAGCCTGCCAAGCAATTACCTCCTCGGGCTGGGACGCCTGCCCATCGATGGCGTACCGGCGTTCGGCCATGGCGGTTTCTGGCGCACCGAGGCGCTCTACCTTCCCAGCTTGGATGCGGCGCTTGCCATCGCCGTATCCGAACGCGATCACCGCGTACAAAAGGACCACGCCGTTCGGCGCCTTGTGGCGATGCTCTTGGCGGAGGAGTGATGGAACTGATCGGAACGATCACATGAAGGTCCTGCTGCCCGCCGCCTATCTCCTTGGCCTCGCGCTGAAGTTTCTGCACCTGCCTTACCACACGGTCTTCCTCCTGCTGGTGCTGGTGATATGGTTGGCGCATGGCTTGAGGGACCTGGTGCGTGGTAAGGACAAACCTGCTGCCATGGCACACCTCGCCACCTGGGCCTGGCTGCTGCACCTGCTCATCGTATTGAAGCTACTTCCCTTCCGAACGGTCACGCTGGCGTTGGCCGTGCTGCTCACCGTTGCGGCCGGCGTGCTGCTCTGGCGTTCCCATCCGGCGCCGCTGCGTTCCATACGCATGCTGGCCGGTGCCGCTACCCTGGTGCTATTGGTGATGTCCGTCCCCACCGCCACGCGCTACCAGGCCACGAACCTGGCCTACAGCGTGGAGCGCAGCACCGACGTGCGCAGTTGGGACAAGTACAGCTTCCTGCTCTTGCGCGAAGGGCGCAATTCGGAAGCAGTGGAAGCCAACCGGCACGCGCTGGACATCGCCCGTGGCCTGGGTCAGGATGCGTGGATCAAGGCGCTGGAGAACCATTCCGCGAACATTGACAAGGGAGCCTGGACGGCCTATGACCCCTTGCCACACTGAGCCCCAACATCGCTTCCGCGGTACAACGACATTCGTTGGTCAGGGCCGGGTGCTCGGTTGGTGAGGCCAGGACGCATGGATAGCTGCCTGCTCCATCCCGGGGCGGAACCGTGAAGCCCTTGCCCAGCCTGCGATCGGTGATTTTTTCCTCGGGTTGATGAACAATGTCCCAGCTGCCTTGTTTAAGATGTGTTCCGAATGTTTAAACAAAACTCAACTACCATGACCCGA
>JAHEFL010000528.1 GCA_024640205.1 Flavobacteriales bacterium
AGATCGAGATCGGAAAGGAACTTGCCATCCAGGAAGGCAAGCCTGCCGAGATGGCCGAGAAGATCGCACACGGTCGCTTGAACAAGTTCTTCAAGGAAAGCACCCTGCTGGCCCAGGACTTCATCAAGGACAACAAGATGAGCGTGGACCAGTACCTGAAGGCGCAGGACAAGGACCTGACCGTTACGGATTTCAAGCGTCACGCCCTGACGAACTGATGTTCCCGACACCTGATCATCGGACGGCCCCTTCAGAAGAGGGGCCGTTCTTTTTTGGACCGATCGCGGACCGATGCATCCGGGCAGGAACGTATTTTACGCCTCCGTTCACCCCTATTGACCATGAGCCTGAAGTATAAGCGCATCCTCTTGAAGCTGTCCGGCGAGAGCCTCATGGGTGACAAGTCTTATGGGATCGACAGCAACAGGCTGGCGGAATATGCCGATGAGATCATCGCCGTGGCATCGCAAGGCGTGGAGGTGGCCGTTGTGATCGGCGGTGGCAATATTCATCGGGGCATGGAGACCGAAGGGAACGGTATCGACCGGGTCCAGGGGGATCACATGGGCATGCTGGCCACGGTGATCAACAGCCTGGCATTACAGAGCGCCTTGGAGGCCAAGGGGTATAAGACGCGCTTGCTCAGTGCCATCAAGATGGAGCAGATCGCTGAGCCCTTCATCCGTCGGCGTGCGGTTCGGCACTTGGAAAAAGGTCGGATCGTCATCTTCGGGGCCGGCACCGGCAACCCTTATTTCACCACCGATACGGCCGCCAGCCTGCGGGCCATAGAGATCGGTGCGGATGTGATCCTGAAAGGGACACGCGTGGACGGCATCTACAGTGCGGATCCGGAAAAGGATAAGAACGCGACCAAATACGATCGCATCTCATTCAGCGAGGTATATGAGAAAGGCCTGAACGTGATGGACCTGACCGCCTTTACGCTCTGCAACGAGAACAAGCTGCCGATCATCGTATTCGACATGAACCGACCAGGCAACCTGCGCAAGGTGATCACCGGTGAGCAAGTCGGGACCTTGGTGGAATTCTGAACCGCTGTTCCGAGGGTTCGCGGAACATGATGAAGGGGTTAATTTTACGGCCCTTTCAGCCTTTTTGAAACAACAGTGCCATGAGCGAAGCGAATGAAGCCATCCAGCAGTGCGAGGAACACATGCACAAGGCGGTGGAGCACCTGGAGAACGAACTGACGAAGATCCGTGCCGGGGCCGCCAGTCCGGGTATGCTGGAATCGGTCAAGGTGGACTACTACGGAAGCGTGGTCCCTTTGACACAGGTGGCCGCAGTGAATACCGGCGATGCGCGCACGCTCTACGTGAAGCCTTGGGAAAAGAACATGATCGACCCCATAGAGAAGGCCATCATCGCTGCCAACCTGGGCTTCAATCCGAGCAACAATGGGGAAAGCGTGATCATCCACGTTCCCATGCTCACGGAGGATCGTCGAAAGGAATTGGTAAGGTCCGCCGGCAAGGAGGCCGAACATGCCAAGGTGGGCATCCGGAGCAGTCGGCATAAGGCCATGGAAGCCATCAAGGCGGCTAAGAAAGATGGCATGCCTGAAGATGCTGCCAAGGCCCTGGAAGCCGAGGTGGAGAAGCTTACCGCCACGTACAACAAGAAGGTGGACGTGCTGCTGGAGGCGAAGGACAAGGATATCATGAAGGTTTGATGTCATTCCGGGCTTGACCCCGAAAGACCCTAGGCCCATACGGGACTCCCCTCGCTGCAATTCCTGCACATCTCAATGCTGCTGCGGGAGCTGAGCAGCTGCTGCCTGAAATCGTTGTACGCATCGCTGTACCACAGTTCCTTGAAGGTCCGCGTGCTCAGATCACCGAGCACGTGGTGCGCATCCTTGTCGAAACAACACGGCACCACACGTCCATCCCAGGTGATCACGCAGCTGTGCCACATCTTCCAGCAGTTGTCCTCCAGTTTGTTCTTCACCTCCCAGATGCCCGCATCCGTACGCCGGTAACGTGAATACCTGTCCTGATCGGGGATCAAGGGGTGGTCGTCCTTGGGTTCGTAGATCTGGGCGGTCTTCAACCAGAGTTCATCCACCCCGAGGTCCTTGGCAAGTTTG
>JAHEFL010000529.1 GCA_024640205.1 Flavobacteriales bacterium
ACCACTCTTCGGACCCATACCCTCTGCGGTGGGGCAAACGGGTATGTTGGATGCATGAGTTCGCACTCCTGCACAAGCCGGACGAGTCAGCACATTATTAAATAACGAAGCCGGCCCTTCCGGACCGGCTTCGCAGTTCACAAAGTATCGTGGGGCCTACGCCTTCGTTACATTGATCGCGTTGAGGCCCTTTTGGGTCTCTTCCACTTCGTAGTTGACCTTGTCGCCCTCCCAAAGGGATTCGCGGGTACCGGTCTTGTGTACGAATACGTCTTTTCCACCCGCATCCGGGGTGATGAATCCAAAGCCCTTCTCTGTGTTGAAGAACTTTACTGTACCACTTGGCATTGTATTGTTTGTGTTGATGAGGGCGCAATGTAGGACGATCCTGGCTTGCGTGGCCCAAACACCAACAAATAATGATCACTACTTTCCTTGGGGGTAGGTTCCCATCCCATGGATCGCAGGTCCTGAAACCAGCGCCTACGGCGTATAAATGCCCTTGGACATCGCGTATACCACGATCCCCGCCGTGTTCCTCGCCCCGATCTTCTGCAGGATGTTGTTCCGGTGGCCTTCAACGGTCCTGGGGCTTAGAAAGAGCTTGGTGGCGATCTCGGCCGTGGTGAATTCATCACAGATCAGCTTCAGGACCTCCTGCTCCCTTTCGGTCAAGGGATCCACTTCACTGAACGTCGGCTTCACCTTTTCCTTCTTGACGAGGCCATGCAGCATCATCTTGGATACCATATCGCTGAAGTAGTACCCATTGACCGCCACCGACCGGATGGCATTCTCGATCTCCTCCGGCTCCGCGGTCTTGACCACATATCCATTCGCCCCCAATTCCATCAAGTGAACGATGAATTTCTCCTCGTCATGCACGCTGAGCACGATCACCTTGACCTCGGGGTGATCGCTCCGGAGGCGTTCCATGGCCTGCATGCCATCCATCACGGGCATTTCCAGATCCAGTAGAACGATGTCCACCTGCACAGCAGTGAGCGCTTTCAGGAGATCGGCACCATGGGCACATTCCAAGGTCACCTCCACATCAGGCATATCGCGAAGAAGTGTGGCCAGTCCCTTCCTGAAGAGGATCTGATCGTCAGCCAAGGCAAGTTTGATCATGGGCGAAAGATCGGTCAGTTGATCGGAACTGGAATGCCCATGGTGATATACCGTATTTCCACGGGTTCACCGAACCGGGTAGGTTCACGCTTACACAGGTCACATCCAAGCCGGAAATTCGAAGTCGGGAAACCAGAAGTTCACCTCGATTTCCTCGATAGATCATGTGGGACCCAACAACAGCGAGCAGTGCATTGGAGGTCCGATCCCCCCCGGACGGTGCCTTGGTGCTCATCGATCGCGCACCCTGTGCTCCTGATCACAACAGCAGCGAAGGCAGTCCTTTTGGTGCAAGCGGAACGGTCGGTACGGACCTGAAGCTCCAAGGAGTGATCGAGGAACTCGAAGGGGGGGTCTCCCATGGCTTCTACAGCGGCTCATTGGGCAACATACCCAGCGTCCTGGATCAATTCATCCACCATATGAACGGTGAACCCGTATTCATCATCCACGTGATCCGTCGGATCCCGGCACCAGGAGTACTGAGCCGATACACCGACATCGACTTCATCCGATCATTGATCTTGAATGCTTGACGGGTCGCCGGTAGCACATGGACATGATCGACCGGAAAGATCCACAGCCCAAAAACTGCACTGGGTCAAGGTGCGCCCATCCCGTGCTCCAGTAGCACCTGCTTCAGGACATCGATCAATTCATCCCTGCGGAACGGTTTCGGGACAAAGCCATCCATGCCAGCGGCAGTGCAGCGGTCCACCTCAGCCTTCATGGTATTCGCCGTCATGGCCACGACGGGTACATGAGCCTTTTCATCCGCCAGTCCTCTGATCGCCTGCGTTGCTTCATAGCCGTTCATCTCCGGCATCTGTACGTCCATCAGGACCAGATCATATGCCCCTTTCTTTACCATCTCGAATGCATCCCTGCCGTTCATCGCCACATCGATCGTTACGCCAGGCACTGCCTCGAGTAGTTCATCCTGTGCGACCATCAGATTGAACTACTCGAGGCAGTGCCTG
>JAHEFL010000530.1 GCA_024640205.1 Flavobacteriales bacterium
AGGAGGCAGTGGAGTGCGGATCCTCGATTCCCTCAAGGTTGCCGAGCGGTATGTCAATGGGGTCTTTTCTGCGCAAGGTGCGTCACGCAGTATAGGGCCCAAGTGGCGTCGGTCGGGTTTCATGCAACGGGTCATCCGCAAAATGAAGGACCCGGCTGCTCTGAAGGACAGGATCAAGAAGTACAAGATCCTGCGGGGTGAGGTCCAGCGTGATCTTGCTGTCCTTCAGGAATACATACCTCACCAGTTCGAGTGGAGGACGGTGCGGATCGGGGATTCCTTTTTCGCGCACAAGAAACTGGTCAAGGGAGACAGGGCAAGCGGAAGTCTGTTGAAGGAATATGGTGCCCCTCCGCTTTCATTGCTGGACTTTGTTCGTTCCATCACCGACGAACATAGGCTCTATTCGCAGGCGATCGACCTGTTCGAGACATCGGATGGATCCTATCTCGTGAACGAAATGCAATGCATTTTCGGTCAGTCCGACCCGCATCAAATGATCGTGGACGGAGTGCCTGGTCGCTATCGGAACATCAAAGGGGAATGGGTATTCGAACCGGGAGAGTTCAATCAATTCGAGTCCTATCTCCTACGTCTCGATCATTTCATCTCGATATTGAACGAACAAGCTGATTGAGTTGAAGGTCCTTTTCGTTCATAGCGGAAACTCTGAGCTGTTCCCGGTTTCACCGTTCCTGCGTTCGCAGGCCTTGTCGCTCGAGGCCAAAGGGGTCGAGGTCGTGTATTTCCCCGTCATGGGACATGGTACCGGATACCTGCGGAATATTGTCCCGTTGCGTCGATGTATCAAAGCGGAGGCCCCGGACATCATTCATGCCCACTACTCCCTTTGCGGCTGGGTCGCGGCGCTTGCCTTTGCTGGGAAACCCCTCATATTGTCACTTATGGGTGACGATGCGCAGGGAACGTTTTCCGCCAGCGGCAGACGAAAGCCGTCGAGCCTGCTCTTCGTTCTGTTGACCATCGTGCTTCAGCCTTTCATGGATGCCATCATATTCAAGGCACCCGACCTGGGCAAGGTGGTTTGGCGAAAACGGATCGCACATTGGTTGCCGAATGGCGTTCGCATGGAACAGTTCGAGCTGCAGGGAGCCGAAGTGCGAAGTGAACTGGGGCTGGACCCCCTGAAGAAGCATGTCGTATTCCTTGGTTCCGTTATTGATCCGAACAAGAATATCGCGCTCGCTCGTGACGCCATTGCCCTGTTGGGCAGGTCGGACACAGAGTTCCATGCGGTCCACGGCGTCCCGCATGAAACCGTGGTCAAGTATCTCAACGGCGCTGACGTCCTTTTGCTTTGTTCATTCAGTGAAGGCTCGCCCAACGTGATCAAGGAGGCCATGACTTGCAATTGTCCTATTGTTACTACTCCAGCGGGTGATGCTGAGTGGGTGATCGGAGATACGGCCGGTTGCTTCGTGGCCTTATACGATGCGAGGGATTTCGCCGACAAGATCGCCTTGGCACTCGACCACCCCGGGCGCACGAAAGGTCGCGAGCGGATCCTTGCTCTCGGGCTGGATGCGGATAGCATCGCGGATCGTCTGATCGGAATTTATCGATCCGTTATTCAACACTGAGCACATGTGTGGAATTGCAGCCATCGTTCATTTGGACGGCTCCTCGGTCCGGGAGGATCAACTGAATGCAATGATGCGCAGTATGCCTCATCGTGGTCCTGATGATCAGGGTTCCTTTTCAGAGGCCAACGTTGGTCTCGGCTTCGTACGTCTGAAGATCCTGGACCTGTCCGAGAACGGACATCAACCCATGCATACCAGCGATGGACGGTATGTCATCGTGTTCAATGGAGAGGTGTTCAATTACATCGAACTCAGGGAGGAGTTGAAAAGGAAGGGTCATTCATTCCGTTCCAATACCGACACGGAGGTCCTATTGACGGCATACGTGGAATGGGGAGAGGCCATGCTCCACAAGCTCAATGGCATGTGGGCCTTCGTCATTCTGGATCGCAAGGAGCGGACCCTGTTCTGCGCCCGGGATCGATACGGGGTGAAACCATTCTACTACTGCGTGACCAGCGATCGCATCCTGATCGCCTCGGAACCCCCTGCGATCCTTAGCGTTC
>JAHEFL010000078.1 GCA_024640205.1 Flavobacteriales bacterium
CACGGGCAACCAGGTGAGCAGGGCCGCCCAAACCCCGTAACGCGCCGTAAGTTCCTGCCAGCGTACCGCTTTTTCGGGATCCGTTCGGAGCCACCGGGCGATCCGATCCGGATCACCAAGTCTTCCGATGCCGTAGGAGGTCATTCCACCCATGGTGTTACCCATGCTTGCGACCAGCAACAGGTCCACGGTGCTCCAAGGTCCCAAGGCCATCGCCGCCAGCAAGGCTTCCGAGCTGAACGGAAGGATGGTGGCCGCCAGGAACGACGCGAGGAACAGGCCCCAAAGGCCGGGTCCGATCCATTCTGCACCGATCTCCATGCTCTGTATGATCGGCGTTCCCGACCTCTGAAATGCGAAGGTCGCCATCTTCGGCATGGCATTTGGCGGACTGAGATCATACCTGCTCGATGCGCATCCTGCTCCACATAGCGATCCTGGGATCCTTGGCTCACCCGCTCATGGCCCAGGATACCAATGGGAGTGGTGACGGGATGCAACGCCGGACCACCCTGGGAGGTGGCCTGGAGATCGGGATCCCGATGGGTGCCTTCGGTGATAGTTGGGGCCAGGAGATCGTGGGGCTGAGTGCCAACTTGGCGATTCCCATGAGACTGGTCCCTTTGGATTGGGGATTCGACTTTGCCTGGGGTAGCATGGGCAGTGAACGCGAGGACATCACCTTGGACGACCCCGCATTCCAAGGCCTTGAAGGGAACCTCGCTGTGAACAGTAACATCTACGGTTACCACGGCCTCCTGAGGTTAAAACCGTTCAATGGCATGGTTAGCCCCTATGTGGAAGGACTCGTCGGCTTCCGTCATTTCAGCACGCGTAGCAAGCTTCGGGTGGATGGTTCCTCAGAACCCTTGGAGACCGAGCGCCGATCCAGCGATGTGGCGGGCAGTACCGGTTGGGCGGTCGGGGTACAGGTGGCTCCCGGTGAGCACTTCTACCTCGAAGCCCGGGTGGAACGGCTGAATGGTGGCAAGGTCAATTACGTGGACCCGCGTACGATCGATATCGGGCCGTCCGGAGAGGTCACATACGAGACCCTGTCCTCCCCTACCCGCACCGTGAACGTGCATTTGGGCATCGGCATCCGGTTCTAGGACCGTGTCATCCCCCGTATCGCTGTTGGTAACCTTCGCATAACGTGGACCCGAGGGTTCGGCGCAGCGGCCTTGCGTGCTGTAAACTTGTGCCAGATAGCCTACGAACCAGCACGACGTACCATTTTGAGCGGGAAGAAACGGATCCAGAGCGCGCTTATCTCAGTTTTTCACAAGGACGGGCTGGAGCCCATCGTACGTGAACTCGATCGACTGAACGTACACCTGTACTCCACTGGTGGAACGCAGGAATTCATTGAAAACCTGGGGATCGAAGTGACCCCGGTCGAGGACCTCACGACCTATCCCAGCATCCTGGGAGGGCGGGTCAAAACCCTGCACCCCAAGGTATTCGGGGGTATCCTTGGGCGCCGCGACCTGGCCAGTGATGTAGCCCAGTTGGAGGAATTCGCCATCCCGCCCATCGACCTCGTGATCGTGGATCTCTACCCCTTCGAGGCCACTGTGGCCGCAGGAGGATCCGACGGGGACATCATCGAGAAGATCGATATCGGCGGGATCAGCCTGATCCGAGCAGCGGCAAAGAACCACCAGGACGTGTTGATCGTTCCGGCTCAGGAGCATTACCCGGAACTGCTCCGGATATTGAAAGAACACGAGGGCAGCGCCAGCTTGGAACAGCGCAAGAGCATGGCAGCTGCCGCCTTCACCATCAGCTCGGCATATGACGGGGCCACCCACGACTGGTTCGCCAAGAGCAAGGATGGCAGTGATACCGCTTCGGCTAACAACCACATCCTGCGGTACGGCGAGAACCCGCATCAGAAGGGTGCATTCGAGGGGGATTTGGCAGGTCTCTTCGAACAGCTCAATGGAAAGGACCTGAGCTACAACAACCTGTTGGACCTGGACGCTGCCATCGAGTTGATCGATGACCTGGCCTCCATTGGTGCCGGTAAGGGAGTACCGTTCGCCATCCTGAAACACAACAATGCCTGCGGGGCCGCCATTCGCCCTAGCCTCAAGGAAGCTTGGGAAGCTGCGCTGGCAGCGGACCCGGTAAGCGCGTTCGGAGGCGTGCTGATCACCACCGTACCGATCGACAAGGTCACGGCAGAACTCATCGACGCGTTGTTCTTTGAGATCATCTGTGCTCCGGCGTTCGAAGTGGAAGCGCTGGATCTCCTGCGCCGGAAAAAGAACAGGATCATTCTACAGCGCAAGTCGGCCTCCAAGCCTACCACGAAGATCCGAACAGCATTGAACGGTGTACTGATCGAGGATGCGGACACGATCGTAGCCTCGGCCGGAACACTTAAGACCGCGACCACCAAGGCCCCTTCTCAGAAAGAGGTCGAGGATCTCGTATTCGCCACCATCCTGGTGAAGCACACCAAGAGCAACGCCATCGTGCTTGCGCGTGACCTGCAGCTTTTGGCGAGTGGAACAGGGCAGACGAGCCGGGTGGACGCGCTGGAACAGGCCATTGCGAAAGCGGGGAAATTCGGCTTCCGGCTAGAGGGTGCCGTCATGGCAAGCGATGCGTTCTTCCCTTTCCCGGATTGCGTGGAGATCGCCCACAGGGCAGGGATAACGGCCGTGGTGCATCCAGGAGGCAGTATCCGCGACAAGGACAGTATCGACTATTGTAACGCACAGGGCATGGCCATGTGCATCACCGGCGTACGCCACTTCAAACACTGACGGAACAGGCCCATGAGCTGGTTCAATTTTTTCACCCAGGAGATCGCCATCGATCTTGGTACGGCCAATACGTTGATCATCCATAACGACAAGGTCGTGGTGGACGAACCCAGCATCGTGGCCATGGATCGCAGCACGAGCAAGGTCATCGCCGTTGGTCGCCAGGCGCAGCAAATGCATGGCAAGACCCACGAGAACATCAAGACGATCCGTCCCCTGAAGGACGGGGTCATCGCGGACTTCAAAGCCGCTGAGGATATGATCAAGGGAATGATCCGGATGATCAAACCCGGTCGGCAACTCTTCACTCCAAACCTGCGCATGGTGATCTGCATACCCAGCGGTATCACTGAGGTGGAGAAGAGGGCCGTAAAGGACAGCAGTGAACATGCCGGCGCGAAGGAGGTGTACCTGATCCATGAACCCATGGCGGCCGCCATCGGGATCGGGATCGATGTGGAGGAACCCATGGGGAACATGATCATCGATATCGGCGGAGGTACAAGTGAGATCGCGGTGATCGCCCTGGGAGGGATCGTATGCGACAAGAACATCCGGGTGGCAGGGGATGAATTCACGCAGGACATCGAGGAATACATGCGTCGCCAGCATAACATCCTGGTCGGTGAGCGTACTGCGGAACAGATCAAGATCGAGGTGGGTGCGGCGATGACGGAACTTGACGAACCACCGCCGGATTATGCCGTTCGTGGCAGGGACCTTATGACCGGGATCCCGAAGGAGATCACCGTGACCTACAGCGAGATCGCGCAAGCCTTGGACAAGAGCATCAGCAAGATCGAAGAGGCCATTCTCAGTGCGTTGGAGGCCACACCTCCGGAACTGAGCGCGGATATATACAAGACCGGGATATACCTCGCTGGCGGTGGTGCCCTGTTGCGTGGGCTCGATAAACGGATCAGCATTAAAACGAAACTTCCCGTGCATGTGGCGGACGATCCACTCCGTGCCGTGGCAAGAGGCACTGGTATCGCGTTGAAGAACATTGACAGGTTCCAATTCCTCATGCGGGAATAGGTACGATCGATGTTCGCCGCAATTCAAGCGTGGAGCATGTGGCCAAGGAACAAGTGGCGATCATTGTATGACCGGCCGGTGGTGCGGTCCGGTTTGGTGATCCATTTGTTGCCGATAAATACCCTCAACGGCTTTCCATGAGGGATCTCTTCCGCTTCCTGTTCCGGGTGCGTAACGTGCTTTTGTTCGCTGCATTGATGACGGTGTCGCTGTTGCTGTTGTACAACGGGAACATGCATCACAGGGCCCGGGCCATAACGTCGAGCAATGCCTTGGTGGGCACTATTTATTCCTGGCGTAAGGAGATCACGGATTACGCCAACCTGAAGGAGGTGAACAGGCGCCTCGCCGAGGAGAACGCCTCCTGGCGCAACCGCTCTGTGGATGCCTACACGCCGTTGGAGAACACCTTCGTGCGGATCAACGACACCATACACCGGCAGCAGTACACCTACCTCACCGCCAAAGTGGTGAACAGCACCTGGCACAAACAAATGAACTTTCTCACCCTCGACAAAGGGGCCACCTCCGATGTGCAGGAGGATATGGGTGTGATCGGTGCCCAGGGGATCATCGGTGTGGTACGCGCCGTAAGCCCGCATTTCGCTTCCGTGAAAAGCGTGCTCAGTCCGGACCTGGAAGTGAGCGTTCAGTTGAGGGGCTCGGCCCATTTCGGCCTCCTGCGGTGGGATACCAGCGACCCCTTGACCGCTTCGGTGGTGGATATCGCGAAACATGTTCGTGTGGCACCAGGTGACACCATCGAAACACGCGGTGGTGATGGGATCTTTCCGCGTGGCATACCGGTGGGCGTGATCACGGAAGTGGAGCCTGATGCCCCCGGGATCTATCTCGGTATCACGACACGCCTCACAGAGGACATGACGAGGAATGGTTTTGTATACATCGTCAGGGACCTGGTCAAGCTGGAACGGGATTCGATCCAACAAGCTCACAGCGCACCATGATCGCGAGCGTCCTTGCCCACTTGCTGCGCTTCACTGTGCTGATCCTCATCCAGGTGCTGGTTCTGGATCATCTCGACGTGGCCAATGGGCAGATGGTGCCGTATCTCTATGTCCTTTTCCTGCTGATGCTGCCCTTTGACCTCCCCGCATGGGCCCTGCTCCTGATCGGTGCCGCCACCGGCCTTACCATGGATGCCTTCGCCAGCACACCGGGCATGCACATGGGTGCCTGCACGGTGATGATGTTCCTGAGGATATTCCTGGTCGATCTAATTGCACCCCGCGAAGGCTATGAATTCGGCATGAAACCAACGCTGGCGAGCATGGGCATGGCCTGGTACCTGACGTATGCTGGCGCGTTGATCATGGGTCATCATGCCTGGCTTTTCCTCATTGAAATGTACCGCTTCGATAATTTTCTTTCCACCATGGGCAGGATCCTGCTCAGTACGGTCTTTACACTGGTACTCTGCCTGCTTGCCGAGTTCCTCACCGCAAGGCCCAAACGTGGAAGGGCATGAATTTCGAATCGCGGAAATATGTGCTGATCGCGGGCGCGGTGTTCGTTTCCGTGGTGTTCATACTTCGCTTGTTCTGGATCCAAGTGATCGATGACCGGTGGAAGGCCGAAGCCGCGAGCATGGCCGAACGGAAGGTCACGGTCTATCCCTCGCGCGGGCTCATATTCGATCGCAACGAAAAGCTACTCGTAGCGAACACGCCGGTATATGACCTCATGGTGGTACCGCGTGAGGTGAAGCCGTTCGATACCGCCACCTTCGCCCGATTGATAAGCGTTCCTTTGGATGATCTCATAGAGCGCCTGGCGGAGGCCCGAGCCTATTCACGCTACAAGCCGAGCGTCCTGGAAAAACAGATACCAGCGGATCAGTTCTCTGCCATAAGCGTCCATTTGCACAAATACCCGGGATTTTTCGGACAGAGCCGTACGCTCCGTACTTACCCGTCGCACGCAGCAGCGCACCTGCTGGGCTACCTCAGTGAAGTGAGCCCCAGCAAGGTGGAGCAGGACGAATACTACAAGCCGGGCGATGTGATCGGGGTCGGTGGTCTGGAGCAGTTCTATGAGGAACAGATGCGCGGCCGGCGTGGTGTGAACTATGTGCTCGTGGATGTGCACAACAACGTGAAAGGTCCCTTCAAGAACGGTCTCTACGACACCCTGGCCGTGCCCGGCAAGAATCTCTTCTCCGGTATCGACCTGGATCTTCAATTGCTCGGGGAACAGCTCATGGTCAACAAGAAAGGCAGCATCGTGGCACTTGACCCTGCCACAGGGGAGGTGCTCTGCCTGGTGAGCAGTCCGAGCTATGATCCCGAGCTCCTCGTGGGCCGCATCCGGAACACGAATTACAAAGTGCTCCAGCAGGACCCCATCAAACCCCTCTTCGACAGGGCACTGCAGGCGCAATATCCTCCTGGGTCGATCTTCAAGATCGTGCAATCCTTGATCGCATTGGACGAGGGTGTGATCGGACCGAACACAGGATTTCCATGCAACAAAAGCCTCGTAGGATGTCACAACCATCCCACG
The DNA here is from genome assembly GCA_024640205.1 of Flavobacteriales bacterium. Taxonomy (GTDB): domain Bacteria; phylum Bacteroidota; class Bacteroidia; order Flavobacteriales_F; family PHOS-HE28; genus PHOS-HE28. The sequence goes on from JAHEFL010000078.1 coordinate 6,339, forward strand.
GCCACCGATGTGGAAAAGGCCATCCAATATTCATGCAATCCCTATTTCTACATGGTCTTCAAGCGCTTGGTGGAGCAGGACAAGGACCGAAGCCGGTTCCGGGATGCCGCCATTGGACTTGGGATCTGGGAGGAGTACATGCTCAGCTTCGGTCTTGGCCAGCGACCAGGTATGGACCTGCCCTCGGTAAAAGGAGGAAATATTCCTGGACCTGCATACTACGACAAGAAATACGGTAAGGAACGCTGGGCTTTTTCCACCATCTATTCGGCCAGCATCGGGCAAGGCGAAGTGCTTGTTGCGCCCCTGCAAATGGCCAACCTGGCGGCCATTTTCGCGAATAAAGGTTGGTATCACGATCCACACGTGATCCGTGCCATCGGTCACCCGGACAGTCTTCAGTCCCGCTATCTGGAGAAGCACCGAACTGACGTGGATCCGAAGTGGTACGACCTGATCCAGGAAGGCATGCGAAGGGTTGTGCATGAAGCTGGCGGAACAGCACGTCAAGCCCGCATTCCAGGGATCACTGTTTGTGGGAAAACAGGAACGGCGGAGAATCCACACGGGAAGGATCATGCGGTGTTCATCGCCTTCGCACCCATGGAGGATCCGAAGATCGCCATCGCCGTGTACGTCGAGAACTCGGGGTTCGGTGGTACCTGGGCAGCACCGATCGCCAGCCTGATCATCGAACGGTATTTGACCGATACCATCACCCGTCCGGAAACGGTGAAGCGCATGGTGGAGGCGGATCTGATCGCTGCGGAAAAGGACTACGTGCGACCACCGAAAAAACCGCGCAGACCGCGATGACCGGCAGGGAGA
>JAHEFL010000531.1 GCA_024640205.1 Flavobacteriales bacterium
ATTTCCAGATCGGTGCGGATCCCGCGCAGGAATTGAAGTTCCTTGGCCCTTGTTTGCTGTGCGTCCTTGTAGCTGTTCAATTGCAACGCGATCAGGATCCCGATCACCACCAGCACGATCTCGCCGATGGCATACAGCAGGTACTTGGTAACCCTGTTCTCTTTGACCATACGTTGGCGGATCTGGCGGAAGAATTTCATTTGCGGGCTGGATCAGCGATCGAAGGTGGACAACGGTGCTTCATGGGTCGCCTCCCCGGATAGGCCAAGTCCCTTCCGCAGCTGTCGCTCGATCTCCCGGGTGCGGGCAAGCAGTACCTCCTGTTGTCCGGCGACCCACCAGACCCCGGCGTAGTAGGTCGCCAGGAGGTTGCCCATCTCGATCTTCAGCGGATCCGTCGGCGGCAGGTCCCAAAAGGGCAGTGCAGAGCGGGTCGTCACATGCACGCCGGTCTCTGCAGGCGGCACCCAATAGCTGAGGATGCGGTTGTTGTCCAAATGCTTGTTCACGAAGGGCGTGTACAGGTCCTTCCATTGGTCGGTCACCCCGATCTCCTCCAGCTTGTACACCAGGTCGATCGAACCATAGAAGTCCACGATGGCCCGCCGGAGCGAGTCGTCCTTCAGCAACTTCAACTTGCCGGACGACTCCATTTCCCGGTAAATGTTCGCGGTGATCGCCGTGGTGCCGATGGTCATCGTCTTCGCCAGATCAGCGTGAACGCTATCCATGTCCAGGGCAGCAGGCGGAGCGTCCAGCACCGCCATGAGCCGGTTCGCAGCCTTCAGCGCCGCACGATTCGATAGCGCAAGGCCTTCCAAGATCCGCGCGTTCTGCCTGCTCTCCCCCAGAAGCGCGGTCATGTAGTCGCGCGCTTCCGACCTTGCAAGGCGGTCGTTATTCCAGTTGTTCACCTGCAGCGCGATCAGGATCCCGATCACCACCAGCACGATCTCGCCGATGGCATACAGGAAGTAACGGGAGAAGCGGTTCTCTTTCAGCATGCGTTGGCGGATGGTGCGGAAGAATTTGATCATGGAGTGCTGCTGCCAAGATGGGAAGAAGACCGATAATTTGTACCAGGAGGGAATATCTCGCTGCTGGAAGGTCAGGCACGGGTTTGAACGGGCCGACCGGAAAGAGCCACAAAGGCAGCATGAGGCTGACCTCCTGATCGGGGACAAGGATCATTTCGGCGTAATATGAACCCCTTATCCCCATTTGGTCCGAGATTTACGCCTCGCAGGTTATCCGATCCGTAGATGTTCAAACCTCTTCGAACCGCGCTTATCGCGCTCCTTATCCTGGCTTGTCCGCGGGCGAACGCACAATGTTGCGACCATATCCTGGTGATGGATGATAGCTATGGTGATGATTGGAACGGCGCCACCTTGACGATCTCCGTCAACGGTGATGAGATCGGTGTTTTTGCGGCGATCGGGGAAGGCAGCACCGCCACGTTCACCGTCTGCAATGGGGATATCCTGGAGCTCTTCTATACCAGCGGCACGTATGAGAACGAGAACAGCTATAGCTTGTTCGATGAAGCCGGGAACATCATATACATGGACGGACCGACACCCGGCACGGGTTCCGTGTTCTCAGGAGTGGTCGATTGTGATGCCCCTGCGGCACCCGGGAGTTCTCCCTGCGCCGCGATCCCGATCGATCCAGCGGATTGTGTCATAGCGAACAATTCGTTCGCGCCGGGTACCGGGTTCAACCCCAATTGTGCCAATTTCCAGGGTGGCGATACCTGGTATACCATGCCGGTCCCGCCTTCCGGAACCGTGGTCGTATCCACCTTCGACACCGGTGGACTCAACGATACGGCCATCGCCCTTTGGCTCGGTTCCAATTGTTTCGAACCGACCTTGTTGGCATGTGACGACGACGGTGGTTCCGGCTATTTCTCCAATGTCCTGTTGAGCGATCTGCCGATGGGTGGCACGCTTTATATCCAAGTTTATGGGTATGGCGGAGGCACAGGAGCCTTCGAACTGTGTGTCACGGTTCCCGACGTGATCACATTGGAGAGTTCCGAGCTGCCGATCGTCCTGATCAACACCTTGGGGCAAACCATCACACAAGGT
>JAHEFL010000532.1 GCA_024640205.1 Flavobacteriales bacterium
ATCCCACTTCGGGGTGGGCTTCCGCCTCGATCGCCTGGACATTGATATGGCCGTAGCCGTGCGCTCGCAGTTGGGCACCACGCCGATCATCAATCTGAACTACCGTTTCAAATGAGGAGCGCCCTGGTGGCGACCGCATTGTTCGTACCGATGCTCCATGCGTCGGCACAGGTGGACGGTGTGCCGAGGGATGTCATCGAGCAAAGGATAGAGCTGGCGGCGGAAGTGCTCGGTGACGATGCCGACGTGGACCTGACCAACCTTTTCGAGACACTCACGGACCGGTACCAGGATCCCATCGATCTGAACCACACGGATGTCCAGGAGCTGAACCAACTGCTCCTGCTCACGGATGTTCAGATCAGCGCCCTGATACAGCATGTGCGCCGCAACGGAAAGCTCCTGAGCCTTTACGAACTCCAGACCGTTGTGGGTTGGGATGCGCGCACCATCGAATTGATACGACCCTTCATAACGGTGCAGGAGAACGCCACCTCGTCCTCCGCCTCCATCGGTCAAATGTTCAACCGATCCACGCACGAATTGACCGTGCGCAGTTTCCTGAACGTGGAACAACGGAAGGGGAACATGGACCGGAGCAGCCCGTTCGGCAAGGACTACTACGACCCGGACGGTGACCCGCTACCGGACTTCGACGACCCGCACGTGCTGGACTCGCTGCGTACGAACAACAAGGTGTACCTCGGTAGTCCATACAAATTCTACACACGTTACCGCCTGCGCTATCGCCATAATGTGAGCATGGGCATCACTGCGGAAAAGGACGAGGGCGAGGAGTTCTTCCAAGGTTCCCAAACCCAGGGCTATGACTTCTATAGCGCACATCTCTTCCTACGCGACTTCGGCAAGCTGAAGGCACTAGCGGTCGGTGACTACCAAGCCCAATTCGGACAGGGACTCACGTTCTGGAACGGTCTCGCGTTCGGGAGCAAGAGCAGCTATACCATGAACGTGAAGCGCAACGGAGTGGGGCTGATGCCCTATACCAGCGTGAATGAGAACCTGTTCATGCGCGGGGTGGCGGCCACGTATTCCATCCTCAAGAACGTGGAACTGACGGGCTTCTATTCGAACAAGGGGATCGATGCGAACATCACCTCGGTACCGGCCGGATCGGATACGACGAATGCGATCGATCCGGAGGTCTCCTTCAGCAGCTTCCAGGAGGATGGATTCCATCGCACGACTACGGAGGTGGCACGAAAACGCTCCGTCGACGAGCGGATCATCGGTGGGCATTTACGCTACATCCGGCCAGCGTTCAGTGCCGGTATCACCGCGGCACACGTGGAATACGGCGGTCGTCTGGCAAGGAACCTGCAACCGTACAACCAGTTCGAGTTCGTAGGTCGAAGCAACACGAACGTGGGAATGGATTGGAACGCATTGTACCGGAACCTGACCTGGTTCGGTGAGATCGCGACCAGCGGGAACGGCGGCGTATCGTGGAACACGGGATTGCTCGTGGCCTTGGAGAAGCGCGTGAGCATGAGCCTGCTGTACAGGGATTATGGCCGGAATTTCCAGAACCTGTACAGCGTCGCATTCGGGGAAGGGATCAACCCTTGGAACCAGCGCGGGTTGTACACCGGCTTGGAGATCAGACCCGACAGGCACTGGACGATCAACACCTATTTCGACACGTGGCGGACTCCATGGTTGCGTTACCAGGTGAATGCACCTAGCGTAGGCACGGACTGGCTGGCCCAGGTGACCTGGCGACCCCAGCGCGGAACGGAGCTCTATTTCCGTATCCGGCAGCGTGATCGCCCCTACAATTCCGACGAGCCGGAGGAACGCATCAGGGCAGTGGTGGATGTGCGCCAGACGAACTACCGTTTGAACGCCAGCTACAAAGTGAGCAAGAGCATCAGTCTGCGCACACGCGTGGAGTCAGTGGACTACGAGCGTGGCTCATCACCCTTGGAACACGGGTTCATGATCTACCAGGATATCGTTCACCGGCCGCTCTCCAGCCCTGTGGAACTGACCCTGCGGTTCGCACTGTTCGAGACCGACAGCTACGATGCGCGGATCTACGCGTATGAGAACGATCTCGTTGGCGTCTT